>NZ_JAEQCB010000094.1:0-30980 GCF_020738785.1 Microcoleus sp. PH2017_05_CCC_O_A
ATTGTCGCAGCAGCGAATCCCCATGTTGTGGCAAATGTTTGTGCACAAACTCTTCCATCTGCGGTTTCGTCAGCGCGCACATCTCCAGTTGTTTCTCAATTCCCAAAGATCCGCCAAGCGCCAAATCCCGCGTCGTCAAAATCATCGGCGTATCGGAATTGTCGTCGCGAAATAGCTGGAATTCATCCCGCCGTTGTTTGGATGGCATCTCATTCACGCCATCCAGCAACAGCAGCAATTTGCCATCCAGCAGTAAATCATCCACGTCTTCCGGGCTAACCCTGAGTTTTGCTTGTCGAAATTCGGCACGGATTGCTTGTACGATCGAGCGATCGCTCCTCAACTGCACTAATATCGGAATCGGGCGATCGCAATCCTTGAGTGCTTCCAGTGCCAATACCCACCGAAAACGCTGCAAAACCGTCGATTTTCCCGAACCGGGCTTCCCCACTAACAGCACATTTCCGTCGCGCAGGTATTTGCGGATTCCTGCGAGCACTTCCAGGCGAACTATTTTCGTTTTTGGTTGATTTTTTGGGGTTTGGGGCGATCGATCTTCCGGTGAAATTTCCACCCGCACCTCCACCTGTAAATCTGTCAGCGTGTAGAGATCCGGTTGGCTTTCATAGGACTTAATTAGGGATTGCAGATATTTAGGAAAATCAACTGGTGTTGCCATTTGATTGTAGATTTTAGAATATAGATTGATTATAGAATTTCCAGGTATGTAGTTGCGCTTCAGCGCTCTTTGCTTATATAAAGAAAGAGCGCTGAAGCGCAACTACGTACCTAATTCCTGTGCTCTTTCATATATAAAGAAATAAAGAGCGCCCAAGCGCAACTACGTACCTAACAACTACCAATTCCTAACCGTGCAATTCTCCATTAGGCATAATCGTGCCGCGGAATTGAGCGCCCGCTAAATTAGCCGTGCTCAAATCAGCCCTAATCAAACTTGTACGGTGCAAAATAGCATCCCGCACATCAGTTCGAGCTAGATAAGCATCAGTCAAATCAGCTTCACTCAAATTCGCTTGATTAAAATTAGCACGACTCAAATCAGCCCGTACCAAATTAGCACGACTCAAATCAGCCATCACCAAATTAGCATTACTCAACTTAGCATCAGGAAGAAACGCACCGCGCAAATTAGCACCAGCCAATTCAGCATCAATTAACACAGCTCTTTCCAACTTAGCATTTGTCATCACAGCCCAGGAAAAATTTGTTTCTACCAAAGTTGCTTCAGTTAAAAATGTGCCATCTAAAATAGCTTGGTTCAAATTTGCCTGAGTCAAATTTGCTTCCCGCAGAGATGCTTCAGTCAAATTCGCTTGACTGAGATTAGCTTTAGTCAAATCTGCACCCAGCAAATTGACACCCCGCAAATCTGCACCTTGCAAATTTGCACCCCGTAAATTTACACCCTCAAAAATCCGCTGTTCCTTCCGGAAATTCGCACCACGCAAGCAAGCACCGCGTAAATCTGCACCTTGCAAATTGACGCCTCGCATATCTGCATCAGTCAAATTTGCATCGATAAAAACTGCCAAAGAAATGTTGGCTTTGCGAAAATCTACACCTTGCAAACTAGCTCCGTGGAAGTCGGAATCAGACAAATTTGCTCCGCTTAAGTTTGCCTGATTTAAGTTAGCACCCGAAAACTTGGCATTAGTTAAATTGGCGCGCTGAAGGTTAATTCTGTTCAGGTATGACATCGTTAAGTTGGCACCCCAGAGATCAGCACTGCTTAAATTGACGCCAATTAAATCTGCACCGCTCAGATGAACGCCTCTCAGATTCATACCTTGAAAATCAAGTTCTCCTGATGTATATCGCCTTAAAATTTCGCTAGCATTCATGTTGTTTTGTTGTTAATTATTGAGAAACTCTACTTGCTATTTAGAGATTGATGGTAGTTATAGTCTCTTAAAGAAGGACGAAAGTTTGTGCAACCCCAAATTTGTATCTGGGAATTTAATTAGTTTTATTCACAAATTCTTGAGTCCAATCGACTGTTTTGTTGCCTAACTGACGCCCGTGAATTTTTACATGAGTCAGAGATGGTGATTTTAAAGTACCCAGTTTTTTGTAAATGTATGTAGCTGTATCCTGTTGGCTTGGGACTTCGGCAGACTCCAGAATGACGTGGAGCCAACCCTCTTTAAATCCCGCTGTGGCAGTAATTCCCCTGGGTTGTAGCAATTGATTGATCAAAATGGCGATCGCCTTTGGTTTGCCTTGTTTTGCCATTTCCACAAGCTGATACTGATTTGGTTTGTGGCTAGAGTTTTGTGGCTCTGTTGCTGAACTATTTTCGGCAATATTCTCCTGGATTTCAGCAGGAGAACCCCCGCTTTCTTTTGACTCAACTTCGCTCAGCATTTCCATTAATTTGTCAGTAAATCCCTGAACTTTTGCTACATAATTTCTGAGATTTTTATATTTCCAATACAAACGCTCCTCGGCACTTTCTGTAGAAAATTTTCCGTTCATAGCAGCTTCTAAGTCGCTGAATATTTGTTCTATTTGCGCCGTTGTGAAGTTAGCACTTTGGCTGACTAAGCCTTTCATTTCCTCTTCCAATCCCAACTTGCGTTTGATGGAATCGGTAATATTGATAGTAACAGGAGCGGCTGGTTCTACACTTTCGACAATGGTCGGCATTTCTGCAACTTCGTCTGTTTCTACCAATTCCTGTCTGACATCAGCAGTGGGATTATTGCTGCTGGTTTTTGAGTCTTTAAACTGTATATTTTCTACCGGAGCAGGCACTAAGTAACTCTTCTGGGGGTCATAATGATAGTGAGCCGGAGCAGCTTGAATGATCTGAGTAATATCCCCAGGTTCAAAATATTCGTTGCGCCTGTCAACCGGGACAATATCTTCATAAAAACTGTTGTTTAAATGCGTCTGATCGTAGTCTTCGGTAGACGAATCTTCGCTAACCGAATCTTCGGCTATATCGCGTTCTTCCTGTTGCAATTTTGCGTAACAAGGATTCATTGCTTTGATGATCACGCTAGCTGCTTGGTCGCATTCGTCGGTGTTGTCGAGTTTGCCCGCAGTTCCGTACAAATTAGATTCGAGTTCGGCCAGGCTGCCACAGACATTAAATAGTTGTCGCAGCAGCTTGTCAAGTTCTTGGGTTTTAAGCAGCAGCCAATCGCGCTCGCTAAAAGTGAAGTCGTGATAAAGAGTAGAAAAAATGAGGATTTTTGCTCTCAGCGGATTGGTTTGCTGTACAATTTTTTGTCGGACATCAAACAAATTTCCGGCGTCTCTTTCTAGCGACTCTCCTGCGGGCAGTTGCGAATTGAAGTGGTCATCAAATGCAGGTGCTTCGTGACCACCAAAATTAGATATATTTGTTTCTAATTTGGTAAAATCTTGGTACTCGTAAAGCCTGCTCAGTTGGCAGACGATTTTATCTGCGACTAAGGCGTACTCGGTTTTTTTGTTAACCTTGGCAACGATATTGTTTAAAACTGTTTCAATATCTTCTAACCTGCTGTATTTAGCACAGATTTCTTCGATCAACTTTCCTACATCTGCGCTGGCGAGTTTTGCCGGATCGTTTTCCCAACTTTCTTTACAAGCAAAAAATATGATTTTTTTAATGCGCGAAAGATTGAGATCTTGTTCAAATTCGCGAACAACTTCATCTAAAATAGATAAAGATTGCATAGTTTTCCTCTCCCAAAAAATACCCTATTAGTCGATTTTAGATTTTAGATTTTAGATTTTAGATTTTAGATTTACTCTCACATTGAATCAAAGGAACCCGAACAGGAGTGTAAAATCTTAGTATCTCCACGACTTAAGTCGGGGACTTGTACCCGTTTTTGGGCGAGTCAAGAGTCAGCGATAAATAATAAAATCATACCACATTTGATAAATGCAAGACTTTGATGCGATCGTAATTGGCAGCGGTATTGGCGGCTTAGTGGCGGGTGCGATGCTGGCTCGCTACGGCAAAGGGGTACTCGTCTGCGAGAGCCACACCATAGCGGGGGGGGCTGCTCACAGCTTTTCGCGCCGGGGATTTCATTTTGATTCGGGGCCTTCTTTTTATTGCGGTTTGAGTGACCCCCAGTCGCTGAATCCTTTGCGGCAAGTCTTGAATATTTTGGAGGAATCGATCGCAGCTATTGCCTACGATCCCCTGGGGCATTACCATTTTCCTGAGGGAAGTTTGCCAGTTTATGCTGATGCGAGAAATTACTTAGATGCTGTAGCTAAATTCGCACCGCAAGGCGCTATAGAATTGCAGCAATTTCAACAAAATTTATTAGTTTTGTATGAAGGTTTGCGGGGAATTCCGGCTTTAGCACTGAGATCCGACTGGCAGTTGATACCCGTGTTGCTGTCTCGCTACTCGCCTGCTTTGCTGAAGCTTTTGCCGTCATTAGGTGCGATCGCCAGTTCGGCTGGTACATTAATGGATAGGGACGTGCAAGATCCTTGGGTGAGGCGTTTGATCGATTTGGAGTGCTTCTTGCTATCGGGCTTGAAAGCGCATGGAACCGTCGCGCCAGAGATCGCTTTTATGATTGGCGAACGATCGCGATCGGCGATCGAGTATCCTGTAGGTGGCAGCGGTGCGATCGTCGATGCTTTAGTTCGAGGCTTGCAGCGCTGGGGTGGAAAATTGCGATTGGGAACACCAGTCGAGCAAATATTAGTTGAATCTGGTAAAACTACGGGAGTTCGCTTGCAAAATGGCGAAATTATCCGCGCCCCAATTGTGATTTCAAATGCTACAGTTTGGGATACTTATACAAAATTACTGCGCCCTGAAGATTTGCCGGAAAGTTACCGAAAAACTGCCTTATCGATGCCCGCCGTAGACAGTTTCATGCACCTGCATTTAGGCATTAAAGCCGAAGGAATCGAAGGCTTGACCGGCCACCACGTCGTCGTTCATGACAGCAAGGTTGACATTACAGTACCCGGAAATACCTGCATGATTTCGATTCCGACTGTGTGGGATGCAACTCTTGCACCGCCGGGACATCACGCGATTCACGCCTATACATTGGAACCTTACGCAGGCTGGGAGTATGGCGGCGGTTATCAGGAAAGGAAACAAGAGCGATCGCAATCTCTGTTCAAAGCTTTAGAAAAAATTATACCGGATTTGCGATCGCGAATAGTCCTGGAGTCGATCGGCACACCGCTAACCCACGCCCGATTTTTGCACCGCTATCAAGGAACCTACGGGCCTGCAATCGCCGCTGGAAAAGGCACATTTCCGGGGCCGCAAACACCAGTCAAAGGCTTATATCGGGTGGGAGACAGCACCATGCCCGGAATCGGGGTTCCCGCCGTCGCAGCATCGGGTATTTTGTGCGCGAATACCCTAGTCAATTCCGACATCACAGCACAATTTTTGTAAACCCAGCCGCCACAGGTTCGTAGTAAGGACTTTAGTCCTCTTATAATTTTAAATAGGACTAAAGTTCTCACTACGAACACTTTATCCACCAGCGGCAAAAGCGCCCATAACTGCGATCGACAAAGCCAAACCGGGCAACAGCAGCATTCCTAACATCAAAGCATCATGTCCGCTCATAACTTTCTCCTGATACCGACGTTCGATAGCTTATCATACCCACCCAGATTTCGCCACCGCCTTAACAATTAAAACCGACAGATTGATTCAGGAGTCACCGGGCAAATCTTATTTACAATCGAATTTCCGCGCAAGTCAAGCGTCGTTAGCTTTTGCAAAGATTGCAGTGGACTGATATCGGAAATTTGATTGTTGTACAAGTCGAGTACAAACAAATTATTCAAAGCTTGCACCGCGCTGATATCAGCAATCGGATTATTGAACAAATAAAGTTGAGTCAAATTAGTTAATGATTTCAGCGGAGTAATGTCTGAAATTTGATTGTTGCCAAGGTTCAGCTCAACTAAATTAGTCAAACCTGCCAAAGGACTAACATCAGATATTTTATTTTCAAACAAAACCAGTTTATTTAATTTAGTCAAAGCTTTCAGCGGAGTTAAGTCCGATATTTGATTCTCGAATAGAAACAGCGTAGTGAGATTTTTCAAAGCAGCCAGCGGACTGATATCCGATATTTGATTTTTGTAAAGGTAGAGTGTCTGAAGTTCAGTTAAATTTGACAGAGGAGCGATATCTGATATTTGATTTTTGTACAGAATCAGCGCCTTTAAGTTGGTTAAAGTTTTCACGGGACTGATGTCAGAAATTTTGTTATCAAACAAGACAAGTTCGACAAGATTAGTTAGACGCGCCAGGGGACTGATGTCTGATATTTGATTGGTATCGAGAACGAGTTTAGTCAGATTTGTTAGAGATAAAAGCGGACTGATGTCTGATATTTGATTGACATCTATTATCAGAGTTTTCAGGTTGGTTAAAGATTTCAGGGGAGCGAGGTCAGATATTTGATTGCTACTAAGATTTAGATTAGTAAGTTGAGTGAAAGATGACAGGGGACTGATATCGGTAAGTTGAGCAAGTTTAAGATTTATTTCTGTTGTATTAGCAAGCACTTCGTTAGCTCGATCGCACTCGGTAGTATCTGATATTTGCAACAGTATTTCTACGGTATGTTTCGCGCCGGGAGAGAGATTATCTTTGTGCTTACACCAATCGGGAAAGTTATTATAATTTGTTGTCATAGGTTTTACCTGTTAGTTCTTAAGGTACGTAGTTGCGCTTCAGCGCTCTTTCTTTATTATATGAAAGAGCGCTCAAGCGCAACTACATACCTGTACCTGCACGTGTAAATCTTACATTTCCCGTAAATCTAGCAATTATGTCTAATTTGTGAATCGGATTTTTGCGGATTTTGAGAAATGTTAGCAAAAATTGTGTAAAGTAATCTTAACATCGTTTATTGCATTCATTTACAGGAGCCAACAGCCGACTATGACGCCAGAACTAATTTTCGATGTAGGTAATGTCTTCGTTTTGCCTTTCTGGGCAATTATGATTTTATTGCCCAACTGGGGAATCACCCGCAAAGTGATGAATTCCTTTATTCCGTTTGCCGTGCTCGCCGTCTTGTACATATATTTGTTTGGTAGCAGTCTGACTCCAGAAAATGCGGCTGCTTTGTCCAATCCTAAGTTGGCAGATATTGCTAAGTTTCTGGGGGAGGAAACGGCTGCTGCTACGGGATGGATTCATTTTTTAGTGATGGATTTGTTTGTGGGACGCTGGATTTATTTGGAAGGACAACGGACGGGTGTTTGGACTGTTCATTCTTTGGCTTTGTGTTTGTTTGCTGGGCCGATGGGATTGCTTTCTCATATTTTAACTGCTTGGATTACTGACAAGTTTTTCCCTAGTTCTGATGTGGTGGAAACTGCTAGTCCTTCGGTTTAAGCAGAGGGTTTTCAATAGTTTGGATGTTAATCATCCATTTGTTGATGCAGGTTTTAGTGATGAGGATTTAAGTTGAGATTTATGGATGCGGACTGAAGTCCTCACTACTAACCTGTAAGAAGGACTGAAGTCCTCACTACGAACCTGCTAGGGGCAGGACTAAACGGGCGACAATTAAGTTATTTTCTAATATTTCTAAGGAAAAGTCCCCCCCCATTAAGCGTACTGCTCGCTGACAAATTAAGAGATTTTGCCCGATCGACCTATTTGACGTAACGGCCAATATATCGCCGTGGAAACCGCCGTTGAAGCCGGCAAGTAACTTTCGATCGCACTCGCCACTATCAATCACAGATAATTCTAGCCATTCTTCCCCCAAAAGTTGAGAGCGAATCTCAATCTTATCGCCAGCTCCAGAACGCCTGCAAGCCATCGCCAGCAACTCGCACAGGATCAAATCCAGCTTGATGCTATCTCCGCGAACTCCCAAAGTCTTACCCGCAGGCAGCGACACAGCGGTCTCTCTGTTCACTTCCAGCAAGATTCCCGACTGTTTGACCAGGGGGGCCGTGCGATCGAGCGATCGCCTCAGCCAAGCGCTCACAGGAACCGCATCTTGTCCGAATTGCGGCCGCCACTGTTCCTGTTTCAGCACCAAATGAATTGACCCCAAAGCATTGCCAATTTGCCGCAAAACCTGTTGGTAGCGCAAGGTTTTCAGAGCATCTTTTTGTTCCTTCGCCGACTGCAAAATCGACTGGCTCAACTCTCCCAACTCCTTGAGGCCCGCTGCCACAGTGCGGTAAAAATCCTCGAAACGGCGCTGCTTGTACCAGTTGAGCATCTCCAGATCCAATCGCTGCGACTCCTGCGCCGATTGCACTGCCACATACCTGCGCCGCCAAGCCAACTGAGATGCCATCGAACTCAGCAAATTCACCGACAACTCCGACCACTGGCGGCCCGGAGCGTCCGCCACCACCACAATGCCCAAGGGAGCGTGTTCTGGGGCACTCCGCAGCGCCACTGTCATAATTTCGCCAATTCCTGGACTCCGCAGCCACCGCTTTGTCGCCAGCAGCACTTGGCTCATACTCTGTTGCAGCACGCCTCCTGCCGCCAGGGTTTGTTGGATCAAAGCGTCTGTTTGGACAGGAATCAGCGCCTCGGGATTCAGGGCAAATACGGGATTGGCAGCTACTGCGGCGGAGATTGAAGCTGCCTCGTAGCCTGGATTCCAAGTAATTACTGCCACTAAAGGACAGGCAATTGTCTGGGAAACGTGTTCGGCAAAATGACGATCGAGCTTTTGCAGCGGCAACTCTGGGAACATATTCGGCGAAGCAACAGATTTCTGTTGTGGAGATTGTGGCTCGCCCGAATGCTGCAACAGCGCCAAACCCGATTTGATCGATCGCTCAAATTCCTGATATTTGTCAATTTCCGAACTCTGCTGCCAGGAGTGCAGAATCAATCCTAACTGTTGGCTGACTACTCGAACTAATTCTCGCTCCGATCGCCTCCAAGTGCGAGTTGCGCTGTGCCCGACAACCAGCAAACCCTCGATCGATTTTCGATTTTCGATTTTCGATTTTCGACTGGGGTTTTCTCCCTCGGACTGTTTTGTGCGAGTGCTCGATGCCAAAAGCGATCGCACCCCCGCTTCCGCCAGCACTTCCCGCCAAGCGCCCAACCGCCCGTCTTCCTCCCAATTTTCGATCGCCAGAGGTTCCGCGCTTTCTTGCACCAGCCCCACATCAGCCACATCAAGGGCGTTGAGTGGCGACGGTACTTGTCTGCGGTTGCGGGGCAGATTTTGGGAGACAATTTCAAAGCGATTTTGTTCTTCCCTGTACAACAACAGCAAAAAGTATTCGCACTTGAGCCGAGAGCACAACTGCTCCGCCGTATTTTTCAAAGTCGCCTCCCAGTCAGCATCGCTGTAGATGGCGCGAGCGATGCCGGCAGTTAAATCTCGATCGAGCTGTGTTTGCTCAATCCTCTCCTCCATTTCCGACAGAGGAGCCGTCAGAGCCACTAATTGCGCCGCTCCCCGCAGGTACTGTTTTTCATTGTCTTGCCAAATCCGCGGCTCGCCAGCTTCCACTGCCAAAAATCCCAACAATTCCCCTTCCAAAACAATCGGCGCCGCCAACAGAGAGCGAGCGCGAATTTGCTGCATCAACCGCCCCGTCAGCTCAGTTTTCAGAGAACTGTGAGATTCACCGATCCAAACTATTTGTTGGGCCGCTAAAGCCTGATAAAATTCGCCCAAGTCTTGCACAGTAATGCCCGAAGCCGGTCGGATCTGGCCCAAACCAGGAGCAATTTGGCGGTTGCTAACTCGGCGCCAAAAATAGCGCCGCTCTCGCTCGAACCAATAAACATTAGTGCGCGTCGGCTCAATAAATTCATGGGCTTGTTCGACTACCGCTTGCAAATATTGGTCGAGCGATCGCAATTCCCGCAACTGCGAAATCAGTGCTAACAGAGACTCATCCGGGCGTTTGACCTGTTGTCGCTGCCAATCTTTTTCTATTTGATAAAGAGCAGTTGCCAGTGCTCCAAATACGATCGCCAACTGCGTTTTTTCTGCCGAATTTGGCGCAGAACCCCACACGTCTGTCCCCAGCAGAATCACACCGTAGCAGCGGTCTTTGTAGCGCAACGGAAACAGAGTCGTGCCTTGAATATTGTAAGTTTGAGCCGCTTTGCGCCATTCTCCGGCCCTGTTTTCCGATCGCAAATCCGGGACTCCCACGGGCCGGAGCTGAATCACCACTTGTTCCAGCAAATCCCCCGGAGTCAGGGAAAACCGCTGTTTGAGAAAAGACAAGTCACCGTTAGGAGTCATGCCGCCTTTCCCTAACAATCGGTGCGCCTGTCGATCGTACAACCCGATCCAAATCAACCGCCAGTCAAATTCCGCTTGCAAGTAACCGAGTGCCGTCTCCAGCAGCACTTCCACATTCTCCTCTTCTCGGAGAGTCTGGAGCACGCGCTCCAGCCCCGCGATTTGTTCGTCTAAATCCTTCGCTCTTTGCTCCTGCCCCATGTCCCAGATTCCCCACACCTTTGTCCAATTTCAACTTACAAACTTAAAAATTTCAAAATTTAAAATGGAAAAGAATCAACCTATAATATAGTCGTCTAAATTATGCTTCAATCTAAAATGTCGATCCGGTCGATCGCAGTAAAAGTAAAAATCTCACCTTCCCAGGGGAGCAGCTCATTTTTATAAAAAGCATTTTATTGTATATATATAGTGCTGTCCCGGCTCGCTTGGTTATAACCGCAAGCGAGCGGGGACAGCACTATCAAGGCAAAACTGAGATGCTCCCCCTTTCCAGTCTCCTGCTGACTATTTTTATTTCCCTTCTGATTTCTCATTTGTCAATAGCCCCAGGACAAGTCATTGGATATTTATCAATTAGGTGTGCGCCCGCTGTTGTTTTCAGTATTGAAAACCGATGCCGAGTGGCTGCACAACCGCACTCTTCAAGTTCTAGAAATAGCAGCCCGAACCCAGTCTAATCCTGCCACCAGTCAAATGCTCTCTCGATTGCAGAAATCTTTGGGAGTCCAAGATTCTCGCCTCGAACAATCGAAGTGGGGACTGAGCTTTAAAAATCCTGTCGGCTTAGCCGCAGGATTTGATAAAAATGGCGTAGCTGCGGACATTTGGGCAAATTTTGGCTTTGGCTTTGCCGAACTCGGTACAGTCACCTCCCAAGCGCAGCCGGGAAATCCCCAACCTCGGTTGTTTCGCTTGTCTGCTGACAGTGCAGCCCTCAACCGCATGGGATTTAACAATCAAGGAGCCGCGGCAATGGCAGCCCGGTTTCAGGAAGCACAGAAAAAGTTAAAATTAGACGGCTCGCGCCCCATGCCTGAGCCTCCTTTCCCCTTGGGCATCAATCTTGGTAAATCTAAGGTAACACCGTTAGAGCTGGCCGCAGCCGATTATTTGGAGAGTTTTAAGCTGCTCAAAGATTGGGGCGACTATTTTGTAGTCAACGTTTCCTCTCCCAATACGCCTGGATTGCGATCGCTCCAAGATGCTGCTGGGCTTAGCACAATTTTGGAAACTTTGCAACAAGAAAATCGGGGAATCAAGCCAATTTTAGTCAAGATTGCGCCGGATTTGGAACCAGAGGCGATCGCATCCATCCTCGACTTAGCAAAAACCTACCAACTAGCAGGAATTATCGCCACCAACACCACGATCCGCCGCGACGGATTGAAAACCCAAATCTTGCCAGAAACAGGCAAACCCATCGCCGAAGAAGCGGGCGGAATTAGCGGAATACCAGTGCAAGTGCGATCGACAGAAGTAATCAGATTTATCTGGCAATATACCAAAGGCGAATTACCAATAATTGGAGTAGGTGGCATTTTCACCGCCGAAGATGCTTGGGAAAAAATTGCCGCCGGTGCGAGTTTAATTCAAGTTTACACAGGTTGGGTTTACGAAGGGCCTTGGATGGTACGCCGAATTTTGGCAGGCTTGCTGCAAAAGTTAGAAGAAAAAGGATTTAATTCAATTTCAGAGGCCGTTGGTTCGGAAAATATTAAATAGTCGAACATTTTTCAAGGTACGTAGTTGCGCTTCAGCGCTCTTTCATAGATATAAAGAAAGAGCGCTGAAGCGCAACTACATACCTGGATCTGAGTACAGCACTTAAAAAAAATGCTTACATAATAATCTGACACCAAAATAGCAGCTTATCCAAGCACTTTTTCAAGAGTAATAAAATAAAAGTTATGAGCGCTGCGTTCAAGATTTTAGCCCTTAAAAATAGGACTAAAGTCCTCACTACAAACGGGGTTGTTTATCAAGAACAGCAAATTATTTAAGTTCAAGAGTTGTCAGTTTTGAGTCAAACAAAATTGCCAACGCAACTCACAACTCAGAACTCGCCAGTTGCGGTAGCGCTCCCTAAATTACTTGCGTTTAGAAAATTCTGAAATCTTCCAATCTATGCTCGCCATCAAGAAACGTTCTAGAGCTTTTAAATTGTCTTGTTGGATATTTTGAATAAGTTGAAACGCATTTTCAGACTGAACATTTGCCGAAAATTCGTCAGCGGTTGCTGGTGCTTTTTGCGATTGGGCTGGTTCAGAAGACGCCTCAAATCTGATTTGTGGGTGCTGATTTTCTTTTTCAGTCATTTCTGAGTCACCTCCTTGAGTGATTAGATACATAACCATGACTACAAATACAACTTATCTGTATCCGGGATTTGGGAAGTAAATTTTTCAGTCCCCGAGAATCGCAGTTACCAAGAGACTTGAAAGTTTTGAGTTCAGTTATCAGATATCTTCAACAGCACTTATGCACTTTCCCTCAGAAACCCATTCTTTTTGGGTAAGTCCTGTTGAATTAATACCTCGTATTTTCCGATAAAATAACCGCGATCCGGTTTTGAGTGAGGAATGCGAGTCCTCCATACAAACTAATTTCATTGCGCTCGTGACCGCAGGCACGATATTACCAGACAGAATTGGTTGAAAGCCCGCCCGCCCGGGAGAAATTAAAATCACGCTATTCATTACTCCAATCCTCTTCCTTCTAGGTAGAGGTCGCTCTTAAACTGTCAACTGTCAACTGTCAACTGTCAACTGTTGAAGCATTCCTAACTCACACACTGCCAGTGATGCACATCACTGAATTGTTATATTTACTTAACAGTAATATTTCCGAAATTCTGATATGGTTAAAGCTTAACAATTAATTTGACTGCGATCGCTCTCAAGCTGAAAGCAAGGGTCTGGAAAATATTAAGAAACTGAAGGTGTAGAGCCGATGGCGATTTATGTTGATACAGCAATTGTAGCGGAAGCCATACGGGCGAGCAAGTTCGGGTGGATAGCGGGAATTACTACTAATCCCACACTTTTGGCAAAAAGCGAGCTATCTCCTGAAGAGACACTAAAACAACTGGCACAACTGATTTCCGGGGAAGTCTATTATCAGCTAACAGCATCTGATTTTGATGGCATGGTAGTAGAAGGAAAGGCAGCTTTTGGATTAATTGGACAACAGACAGTTTTGAAAGTTCCAGCAACGGCGGCGGGCTTCCAAGCAGTAGCCCATTTGTCGCCGGAAATTCCTTGTGCAGTGACGGCTATTTACAGTGCAGCCCAGGCCGTTGTTGCCACAGAAGCCGGCGCCAAATATGCGATCGCCTACGTGAATCGTGCCACCCGATTGTTGGGAGACGGTTTTGCTTTAGTGCGGGATATGGCAAATGTTTTGCAGAGAACGAATACAGAGATTTTGGCAGCCAGCATTAAATCGCCGGAAGAAGCGGTAAAGACTTTATTAGCCGGCGCTCATCATTTGACATTACCTTTGGACGTATTGCAAGCAATGGCCGTTCACGAATTGTCCCAGCAAACAGTTGATGAATTTGCCAAAAACGGGCGAGGAATTAGTTATTAGCTCATGTAGATAAAGGGCAAATCCAAACTTGTACTTTTAAATGTGAGGGCTTATGACAATTACTCGCGTTTCTGTAGACTCAGCAGGCAATCAAGCGAACAATGACTCCTACAGCCCCTCCATCTCAGCCAATGGTCGGTTTGTGGCGTTTACTTCTGCTGCCTCCAACCTCGTGCCGGGGGATACTAACAATAACAACAACATCTTCGTGCGGGACACGCTCACCAATACCACCACCAACGTCTCTGTAGACTCAGCAGGCAATCAGGGGAACCGTAACTCCCGCCGCCCCTCCATCTCAGCCGACGGGCGGTTTGTGACGTTTTCTTCTGCTGCCTCCAACCTCGTGCCGGGGGATACTAACAATACAGACGACATCTTCGTGCGGGACACGCTCACCAATACCACCACCCGCGTGTCAGTAGACTCAGCAGGCAATCAGGCGAACGATGCCTCCGGCCGCCCCTCCATCTCAGCCGACGGGCGGTTTGTGGCGTTTTATTCTGATGCCTCCAACCTCGTGCCGGGGGATACTAACAGTAGCGGAGACATCTTTGTGCGGGACACGCTCACCAATACCACCACCCGCGTCTCTGTAGACTCAGCAGGCAATCAGCAGTATGGTAGTAGGAGCTTCTTCAACTTCCCCTCCATCTCAGCCGACGGACGGTTTGTGGCGTTTGATTCTAGTGCCTCCAACCTCGTGCCGGGGGATACCAACGGTTACACAGACATCTTTGTGCGGGACAGGCTCACCAATACCACCACCCGCGTCTCTGTAGACTCAGCAGGCAATCAGGGGAACAGTGTCTCCCAAACCCCCTCCATCTCACCCGACGGGAGGTTTGTGGCGTTTGAGTCTTTTACCTCCAACCTCGTGCCGGGGGATACTAACAGTAGCGGAGACATCTTCGTGCGGGACACGCTCACCAATACCACCACCCGCGTCTCTGTAGATTCAGCAGGCAATCAGAGGAACTTTCGCTCCGACAACCCCTCCACCTCAGCCGACGGGCGGTTTGTGGCGTTTGAATCTGGTGTCTTCAACATAGTGGGTACCAAGACCTTCGACATCTTCGTGCGGGACACGCTCACCAATACCACCACCAACGTCTCTTTTGACTCAGCAGGCTATCCGGAGGAGGGAGGTAATCCCTCCATCTCAGCCGACGGGCGGTTTGTGGCGTTTTATGCATCTCCCTCCAACGTAGTGCCGGGGGATACTAACAATACAGACGACATTTTTGTTGCTGACACCAGCAGCACTCCAAACGTCATCAACGGCACTCTCGGCAACGACAACCTGACTGGCACAAGTGGCAACGATATCATCAACGGTTTGGAAGGTGATGACGTGCTGACCGGTTTGCGGGCTAATGATGTCTTAAATGGCGGCGACGGCAACGATATCCTGTCTGGCGGCAAAGGTTTTGACACCCTCAACGGCGGTTTGGGCAACGATAATCTCGTCGGCGGCTTGGGCAACGATGTATTTGTTTTAGGTACGGGGTTGGGAATTGATACCATCTCTGATTTTGCCAACGGCCAAGATACCATTCAATTAATTAATGGTTTGACCTTCGGACAACTATCAATTTCTGCTGGAATGAACGGCACATTAATTGGAGTAGCCAGCAGCGGTGAAGTTTTAGCATTTTTGACAGGCGTTCCTCCCAATTTCATCGGCACTGAAGATTTCTTCTCTGTTTAAAGATAGGGGAAAAGCTGAAAATACCCTTCAATTATATGATGGTTAATTCACCAGAGATGATATAATTGCTACTTGATTATTAGTTATTTGCACTCTTCTAATCACAAATAACTAATAACCAATAACTAATAACCAATAACAACTGACTAAGGCATTCGCCAAATCTTAATCGTGCGATCGGGACTGCCGCTCACCAAAGTCTTGCTATCTCTGGCAACAGCCACAGAATTCACAAACTGGCCGTGACCAGAAAGAGTGTTTCTTTCTTTCCCCGTCTTCAAATCCCACACTATAATATCTCCGCCCCCGCTGATCAAAGTGCGACTATCGGGACTAAAAGCGATCGTCCTCACCCAGCTCGAATGGCCTTTAAAAGTGCGAGTGCGCTTCCCGTCTTGCACGTTCGACAGACGGATCGTATTGTCGCTGCTAGCGCTAGCCACAACTTGACCGTTCGGGCTAAAAGCCACAGCATTAACCGCGCCCCCGTGGCCAGTGATAATTCTTCTGACTTCTCCGGTGTCAAGATTCCACAAACGCACAGTCTTGTCCTCACTGCCACTAGCGAGAGTTTGACCGTCCCGGCTCAAAGCGATCGCGTTTACTCCTCCGGTGTGACCGGTCAAAGTCAGCAACCTGCTGCCGGTTCTGACATTCCACAAGCGAACAGTTTTGTCATCGCTCCCGCTAGCCAGATTTTGACCGTCGCTGCTGAAGGCGATCGCGTTGACAGGGGCTTTGTGAGCAGGAATTGTCCGCACCCGCCGCCCCGTCTTCAAATCCCACAAAATCACATTATTGTCATTGCCGCCGCTGGCCAAAGTCGAATTGTCCGGGCTCACCGCTAGCGTGCTAACCGATTTTTTAGAATGCACCGGATTCAGAGTCCGCACCAGGCGTCCCGTCTTCAGATTCCAAATTCTAATCGTCCCAAAGCTGGCGCTGACCAAAGTTTGACCGTCCGGCGACAGGGCGATCGCATTTACACTTCCGACATTATCCAAACTTCTTTGCAAAAACTGACTGCTAGGCAAACTAGAAAGCAGCCACAACGGATTTGCCGGAAACACCCCGTAACGCATCGAACCATAAATTTGAGACGCGCCAATACCCAGCATCAAAACAGCAGCGCCCGCCACCAACTTCTTTTTCCAATCTAAAACCTCTTGCTCCGACTGGTTCAAGCCACCAGAATTCAGAGGTTTGAGGCGGTTGATGGAAGTCTGCTTCGTCGCCCCAGACACCCCGGAAGTTCCGCGAATTTTAGTTTGTCCCGTCGTCGGCAACTGAGTTGGTAACTGAGTTTCCGCACCGTCAAGATTAATTTCCTCCAAGCACTGCAAAACCATCTGCGGACTTTGAGGTCGATTTCCGGGAAAAGGCGCCATCAGGTAATCGATGACATTAGCCAAGGGGTCGGAAACCTGAGGAGCTCCTTTGCGCCACATTAATCTGCCCGTGCGGGGGTTCTCTGGGAACGCAGTCGGTGGCTTCCCAGTCAACAAATAAACAAAAGTGCGCCCCAGAGCAAAAAAATCCGACTGCGGAACAGCCTTGCCATTAGTTTGTTCGGGCGGGGTATAGCCAGGGGAAACAATACCAGTGACATTTTGCCCCTGGCCCACCTTAGCGAAATAAGTCGCCGACACTTCCCGAGCAGTCCCGAAGTCAATGAGCACTAGCTGCCCGTTCGGCTTGCACATAATATTGTGCGGCTTGATATCCCGATGAAAATAGTTGAGTCGGTGAACTTGGTCTAAAATTTCCGACAGTTGTTTGAGCCAGTTCAGAGCTTGTTCTTGACTGATCGGGCGGCCCCGATGTTTCAGCCAGTCTTGCAAATTGGCCCCAGCAATTTTCTCCATCACCAGACAGTGAAAAGACTCTGTGCTGTGAGCTGGCGAAAATGTAAAATAACCGTCGCGATCGACCTTTGGAATACCTGGATGTCTCAGCCTGACCAATACGTCGGCTTCTTGCTTAAACAGTTCTACAGCTTTGGGATGTTCTTTCAGCAGGACTTTGAGCACTCTTCGGGCGCCGTTGTCGTCCACTTCAAATGTTCTGCCAAAGCCACCGCCTCCGAGAGGCGCGACTAGCCGATATCTACCTTGCAACAAAAGTTCAGACCCGCAGTGGATGCACGCGGATTTACCAGAGTTGGCTGGATCGGAGGGATTCGGGCATTTGGGATTGAGGCAATAACTCACGAAGCCACATAACCCTGATTGAGGTTGCTGCTACACAAAACTTAGCTAAACTTTCTCAAGTCTCACTATTCAATCAAGATTGCTCTTGAAGGGTCTGCTTCCTGCTTCACCCAAGGGAGTCGGCTTTTAACGAGTTGTGGACTTCCTTCTCGACCTTAACAGGCTGGCTAGTACAGACATAACTGCGGTTTACAAACCGGATAATTGAGCCTTGGTTTTCGGCATTGCAGATATCATAGCCTTTCTAGACTTATCTTGTCCAGCGAGCTTTAACTAAGTTTAGATAACTATTTCGCCCTGTAAGTTAACCTCTATCAAGTTTTACTTTGGCACTCTCAGCACTCTTGGTGACTGAGATTCTTGGTTCAACGAAGTCACTTGCTTGCGACTGGATTACTCCAGGTCAAGTAAAAGTGTCTTCTCCTGAAGCGTAAATTCCGGTATGCCCTACCGTACTCGATCGTCTCGATCTAGTCAGGTTTTCGTTCAAATACGAGTTTTCCTAGACGGCAACACCGATCGGTGTGACTGCGTACTCAACAATCCAGTTAAGTTTTTACGTTGTCTAGTTATACTCAATTTTCAACCTGCGACGATCGTATCACACCCAGTACAAGACTGATGAGCACTCTTGATTTAAATCCTTCGCGTCGCTAATGTCAAGCGGAGTGAACTCTAGCTCGTTTTCCGCTTTCCATTGTACGATCGCTCCGGAGCACTCTGGAAGGAAGAAATAAAAGAGAGTAGGGGATGGGGAGAGTGGGGGAGGGGGAGAGGGGGAGAGTGGGAGAGGGGGAGAGTGGGGGACAAACATCTGCCTAATGCCTTTTCCATCTTCCTTCCTTCTGCTTTCTTCCCTCTTCCCGATGACGGCATAACTGATGAGTAATCGGGAATTCTATCCGTTACATCCGTTAAATCCCGCACATTGCGAATAAGGCCGAACTTCCTTCTCCTTTCTTCCCTAGGACTTCCCTCTTCCCGATGACGGCATAACTGATGGGTAATCGGGAATTCTATCCGTTACATCCGTTAAATCCCGCACATTGCGAGTAAGGCCGAACTTCCTTCTGCTTTCTTCCCTAGGACTTCCCTCTTCCCGATGACGGCATAACTGATGGGTAATCGGGAATTCTATCCGTTACATGAGTTAAATCCCGCACATTTCTCGTTGCCGAACTTCCGACTTCACGCTTGACTTCTTTACCCTTTTAAACGAGTCCTTCGATTACGGGATGGAAGAAAAACGCCAGCGCCAAAACCGCATAAGCAGCCAACAGCAAAGTACCTTCGAGCCAGTTAGACTTGCCATCAGAACTGATAGAATTCGCAATCAGCACCGACACCGTAACTGCTACAAGTTCAAACGGATTGAAGTTCAAGTCCATCGGTTGGCCCACGATAAAACCCACCAAAACCAACAGCGGGGCAACAAACAAAGCAATTTGCAAACTCGAGCCCATAGCCACAGAAACCGACAAATCCATTTTATTTTTCATCGCCACCGTCACCGCCGTCGTGTGTTCGGCAGCATTGCCAATAATCGGCACTAAAATCACCCCGGTAAACAGTGATGTCAGCCCCAAACGCGCCGTCGCTTCTTCTAGACTACTAACCAGGAGTTCTGACTCGATCGCCACCATGACGGTACAGGCCAACAGTACCGAAATCCACAACGGTAGATTCACCTTGTGGTCGGGACTGTCTGGTGCTAAGTTACTTTCGGCTAATTCTTCGAGACCTTCGACTTCTGCCACCCCTACATCGTAAAGATAACTGTGGGTTTTCATCGAAAACAGCAGAGTCAGCACGTAGACAATAATCAGGACTATCGCAACAGCGCTAGAGAGATTTTGCATAGTTTCCGGGGCGATGCCGATAGAAGTGACATTAACAGCCGTCGGCACCAAAATGGCAATCACAGCTAAGTTCATCGCGGAAGCATTCAACCGCGCGACTGTGGGCTGAAATTCTTGTTCTTTGTAGCGCAAGCCGCCTAGCAGCATTGCAAATCCCATCACCAGCAGTAAGTTGCTGATAATTGAACCGGTGATGCTGGCCTTAACAACATCTATTAGTCCGGCGTTGAGGGCGACGATGCCGATAATCAATTCCGTGGCATTTCCGAAGGTAGCATTCAGCAAACCCCCCAAGTTGGCGCCGAGGACAACGGCGATTTCTTCGGTGGCCGTACCCATCCAGGCTGCTAAAGGGATGATGGCTAGGGCGGAGGTGATGAAGATTGTGGAGGATTCCCAGCCGAGAAAGTGTCCGGCGATCGAAACTGGGATAAATAGCAGCAGGCTGGAAATTATGTTGGTTGTGTTTAGCATTTAAATTCTGAAAAGCTCCCAACCGTCAATCATAGCCTGCCAGCAAGTTTAGCCAAGGGGAGGGGGAAAGGAATTGGATGCTGGTTTAAGGCTATTGGCGATCGCACTCACGTTTTTTGGTCAGAAGTTGGCGAAGATACTTAATAAAATTGAAAAGGTCGATCGATAATTTGAAAATGACTCAGCCGAGAACTAAGCTGCTACACAGATAAATTGCCTGTTCCGAAGATGAGAGAGTGCGCGAGTATCAAGATATCTGACAGTTCGTGGCGGGAGCTAAAATTCGATGCCAGAATTAGAGTGTCAACGAACAACCAACAGCTATATCGTTCCAGGAGTTTTGTCAACATGAATTCACCTGACATGACACGAGATATTGCTTCAGAAGATTTGTCGATCGCCAATCCGGCTGCTTATCCCGAAGTTACGCAACAGCTATCGGAAAACGTAATTTTCACAACCGTCGATGACCTTTACAACTGGGCAAAAATGTCCAGCCTGTATCCACTGATGTTTGGCACTGCTTGCTGCTTCATTGAGTTTAGCGCCATGCTCGCTTCCCGCTTCGATTTGGATCGATTAGGTGTATTTCCCCGGATGTCTCCCCGACAGGCAGATTTGATGATTACCGCCGGCACAATTACGATGAAATACGCTCCTGTGTTGGTGCGGCTTTACGAACAAATGCCCGAACCCAAATACGTGATTGCAATGGGCGCTTGCACGATTACGGGCGGAATGTTTAGTGCAGATTCTCCGACTGTTGTGCGCGGTGTGGACAAGCTAATTCCGGTGGATGTTTATTTACCTGGATGTCCGCCGCGGCCGGAAGCGATTATGGATGCGATCGTCAAACTCCGCAAGAAAATTGCCAACGACAGCTTGCAAGAAAGGCAAAAGACGGAACCAACCCACCGCTATTACACCCGCCCTCACCGGATGAACGTTGTGCAGCTAATTCACGACGGAAAATACCTGGAAACCCATCAGGTGCCGCCTGAACTTGTCGCATCGGGATTGCCTGTTGTACGGGAGTTGGAATCGATTCGGGCGATCGAAGCTTAAGTATGATTGAAATTCATATCTTCCACGAGTCTCACCGAATAATATCATCTCCGCAACCAAGACCACAATAAACAAGGTTTGTAGTGAGGACTTTAGTCCTCTGATATTTCTGCGGACTAAAGTCTTCACTACGAACCGTTACAGATGACTGTTAATTAACCAGACACCATATGAAATGGATTTTTATATTCGATTAGCTAGCTTAGAAGATATTCCTAAGCTGACAACTTTAATTCCAGATTCTGCTAGAGCTTTGCAAGCAGACTACTACACTTCTGAGCAGATTGAAGGCGCAATCGGCACAGTCTTTGGGGTTGACAGCCAACTGATTCAAGATCGAACATACTTTGTTGCTGAACACAATAACCAAATTGTCGGTTGCGGTGGTTGGAGCCAGCGAAAAACGCTTTATGGAGGTGATTCAGGCAAAAATAATCAAGAAGACAGCCTGCTCAACCCAGACAGCGACTCAGCCAAGATTCGGGCATTCTTTGTCGATCCAGCACGGGCGCGTCAAGGAATTGGCAGTCAGATTATCCAATCCTGTGAACTGGCTGCTGAGCGTGCTGGATTTAAGGATGTGGAGACGATCGCAACGCTGGCGGGAGAGCCATTTTACACAAAATTTGGCTATCGGGCGATCGAGCAATTTGAAATTCCGCTCCCAAACAATCAGTTTCTCCCCGTTGTCCGTATGTTTAAGACCTTTCTGTGCAGCCGGTAACTCAGTAACGATCGAATCAGTGTGAAGGTTGTGCCACTAATTTACAAGAGAAAATACCTGGAAACTTCAGCAGGTCTGATTTCGCATGGTCTTGACAACAAAGTTGACTATTTCTGGGCCTCCTTTCTTCAAATGTTCGCCTAGTGATATAATGTCTAAGTATTGCCCTGCAAGGATAGCTATACATAATAATACTTAGGAATGCTTCAGCCATGCCTCTACAAGAAGAGATTGACAAAACAAGGCAAGAAATTCGGACAGATAGCTACTCAATGTCTATTGGCGAGTGGATCAGTCTTTATGAAAATAAGGAAATCGATATTCACCCAGATTTTCAAAGGTTTTTTCGGTGGTCTGATTATCAAAAATCAACTTTTATAGAATCAATTCTTTTAGGCATCCCGATTCCTCCGATTTTTGTTAGTCAAAGAGATGATGGGATTTGGGATGTGATCGATGGTTTGCAGAGACTCTCAACCATCTATGAATTTGTCGGTCTTTTGAAGCCTGAAAATCCAGAGCAAGAAACATCTTTTTTCGCTTTACAAGAAACTACATACTTACCTTCCTTGAAAGGCAAAAAATGGGACGACCCAGACGACAAAGAGAACTCTTTTAGTCAGGTACAACGTTTATTGATTAAGCGAGCCAAAATATCCGTCAATATTGTTGAAAAAGAAAGCGATGAAATGATTAAATATGAATTATTTCAGCGGCTAAATACAGGAGGATCAATTGCCACGCCACAAGAAGTAAGAAATTGCATTCTTTTAATGTTGAATAAAAATTTGTATGATTTGATGCGTTCACTGGCAGATCGCGAGTCATTTAAAAGCTGCATTGCTTTGAGCGATCGACTCTATGAAGAACAGTATGATATGGAATTAGTATTGCGTTTTATTCTTCTCTTCGACCAAGATGATGAAAGTCTTAAAAAGTTGGGTGGTGACGTGAGTGAGTTCCTAACTGCTAGAATGCGTGAAATGGCTGTTAAAAAAGATTTGGATTTCAGCCATATAGAGAAAGCGTTCGATGTAACATTCAATATTCTCGATCGAGCTATGGGAGATGATAGCTTCAAGCGATATAAATCGGATCAGGATAAATTCCTCGGAGGCTTTCTATTATCTTTATATGAGGTGGTAGCACTAGGAATTGGATACAACTATCAAAATCCAATTGAAATAGACCAAATATCTAATCGTATAAAAACTCTTTGGTCAAATCAAATTTATAAACAATGGTCGGGAGCTGGAATGAATGCAGCAAGACGCTTACCTTATCTGATTCCGCTTGGTAGAAAGGTATTTTCACCTTTATGAGCATCCGAACAGCGGAACAATTAAGTGATAAATTGGCTACCGATCTTGCTTGGCGAAAGAAAGAACTTTCAGAAATGAAATCTTTGATAGAAGCGAAAAATGTTTCTGACCAAAGACATAAAGCATTAATTCGAGGTGGAGTATGTATTCTGTATTCCCATTGGGAAGGTTTTGTTAAGTTAGCAGCAAACTCTTATCTAGAATATATAATCTCAAAAAAGCTTAGCTACCAGGAGCTTTCTAGTAATTTTTTAGCTTTGGCTATGAAAGAAAAACTTAAGGAGGCAAAAGAGACAAATAAACCATCATTGTATATACCTGTTTGTGACTTTTTCCTTTCTGAATTGAATCAGAGATGTCTCCTACCTAAAGATGTAATATCTACTGCATCGAATCTATCTTCTGAAATTTTAAAGGAAATAACTTATATTCTGGGAATAGACTTTTCAATCTACTCTACTAAGTCGGTATTAATTGACACCAAGCTTTTGAAGACAAGGAACGAAATTGCACACGGAAATTATTCGGTGTTTGATAGGGATGAATATCTAGAGCTACACAGAGAAGTTATCGGAATGCTCGATATATTTCGGAACCAGATAGAAAATGCTGCTATTCAGGAAAAATTTCGGTCTACTTCACCTTAGATAATAACAACAGGAGCAAATAATTATCAATCATGTCAAGAAAACTAGATTTTATCAAAGTAGAAGTCGTCCCGCACGATCCAAGTTGGCGAGATGTTTTTGAGGCTGAGTCAAAACAGATTGCACTTGCACTTACCGAAAATGCGATCGCTATACATCATATTGGTAGCACAGCAATTTCACAAATTCATGCAAAGCCAATTATCGATATGCTAGTTGTGGTCAAAGATATTATCAAAGTGGATACACAAAACTCAGCACTTGAGGCATTAGGTTATCAAGCAATGGGTGAGTTTGGGATATCGGGTCGTCGTTTTTTTCGCAAGGGGAATGAAGCAGGGATTAGAACGCACCACATTCACACGTTTGAAGTGAACTCACCACAGATAGAGCGCCACTTAAGGTTTCGAGATTATATGATTTCCCATCCTGAAGATGCACAGCAATACAGCGAGCTCAAACAAGAACTCGCAAATAAATACTATGATAATATTCAGGCGTACATGGACGGAAAAGCTGGATTTATTAAAGCAATGGATATGAAGGCTGCCAAGTGGAGAGCATCTGATTAAATCTATGATATTAGAAGTTGCAATTCTTGACATTAAACCTAATATGGCTGCTGACTTTGAAATTGCTTTCAAAACAGCTTCAGCTATTATATCTTCTATGCCGGGGTATATCTCGCACGAGCTGCAACGCTGCATAGAAAACACAAATCGTTATATTTTGCTGGTGCGGTGGCAAAGTTTGGAAGACCATACCGTTGGATTTCGAGAATCGCCAGATTATCAAATGTGGCGTTCCTTATTGCATCATTTTTACGACCCATTTCCAACAGTCGAACATTATGAAGTCATTTTGTCATGACTTACGTATTAAAACTAAAGAAACCTGGTTTTTCACCTAATCTGAGGGCTACAGCGAAAAGTTTTTGTAAAAAAACCCGGTTTCTAACCTCTCCTGCGTCCCGGAGTATTTATAAAGTTTTAAGTCTAAAGCATGGAGGAACATCACAAATGATTGATATCGGTTTCACTCACATCGCACTCCCAGTTTCCGATGTTGAGAAAAGTATTGAATTCTACTCGAAGTATGCTGGGATGCAGGTCGTTCACCGCCGGATTGATGCAGCAGCAGGTGTTGCTGTTGTATGGCTTTCTGATGGCACTCGTCCTTTTGTAATTGTGCTGATTCAGACAAACTCTGTACATCCAGTTTTGTCTCCGCTGGCACACCTTGGGGTTGGTTGCAAGAGTAGGGAATATATGGATTCTCTCTGCGATAGTGCACGTCAAGAAGGTGTGCTGGTTGATGAACCAAAAGATTCTGGATATCCGATCGGCTATTGGGCCTTTTTGCGAGACCCGGACGGTCATACTCTGGAACTATCCTACGGGCAAGAAATTAGATTTACGGTGGAGAAAGTTGGCTGAAAATAGGCTGTGCAGGGGCTGAACGGCACTTGCACGGCACGGTGAGGGCGGACGAAAGGCGCCGGGACAGCAGTCGCATATAATTGGAATAGTCCTGAACGGTAAATGTGCCATGCAGCAGCATCAACCGTCAATTGCTCGATCGCCCCGCGAGTATGTGAGTCTGTTTCCCCGTCCACCGCACTTGACCAGTTTTGCAACGCAGTGGGAGGGAATCTCAGTGATTGCCATGCAACAATCTGCCTACGAACTCCCCGAAGTTTCGATTCCGCTAGATGGCGTTGGTATCTTTACAAGTTCCAATGTCTCAGAACGCACGATCGATGGTATTTCTAACAGCGAGTCAACCAATGTTGGAGATATTGTAGTTGTTCCTGCAAATATTGGTCATAGCGTTCGCTGGTTCACTGAAGGAGAGATGATTGTCATTGGGCTAGATACTTCTTTGGTTTCCAGTGCGATCGACAATGCAGCCTATTTCACTCAGACCGAACTATTGCCCCATTTTTCTACGCCAGATCCTTTGGTGTATCAACTTGGTTTGTCGCTTAAATCTGTTCTCGAACAAGATCCTGCTGGCAGTCGCTTGTATGCAGAAACCGCAGCGGCAATGCTGTCGGTACATCTACTGCAAAAGTACGGTAAACGGAAACTAGAATTTAAAAGCTACACCGATGGATTGCCTCGGTCTATACTGCGTCAAGTTATTGAGTATATTGAAGCAAATCTCGGTGGCGAGTTAGGATTGGCAGACTTGGCGGCGATCGCCCATCTGAGTCCGCACTACTTTACGCGCTTGTTTAAGCAATCCACTGGATTTACGCCCCATCAATTTGTGATTCGATGTCGGGTGGAACGAGCAAAAATTTTGCTGCTAGCTGGAAAAGAGTCGATCGCGGAAATTGCCCAACAAGTTGGATTTGCCAATCAAGCGCATTTGAACGTTCACATCAAGCGATTGTTGGGTGTCACGCCAAAAATGATTCTCGAACACCGCAAGAATCTATAAAAAATCGCAAGAATCTAAAAGATTGAGACGGGCAAGCCTTCCTATGTTGGTAGTAGTCCATCAGGATGTGCACCTGACAACTCTACACAATTTATTGTATCCCCAAAGTTGCTCTCAGGGCAGCGTCATTACAATCCGATTTAGTCCCCAAGTACAGATCTCAAGAGAGGTTCTATGATCCATCATATTTCCGTTTCCGCTCAAAACCCCCAGCACGTTGCCCGAGTCCTGGCAGAAATCCTCAAAGGTCAAGCAGTGCCCTTTCAAGTTCATCCAAACAGCTACATGGTCGTCGCGATGGATGAACACGGTACAGCCATTGAAGTCTTGCCTTTGGGAGTGGAAATCAGTCCAGGTTCCGGGCAGGATGGGTGCGGTTTCATGCACAATCCTCAGGCGTCTCAATTTACAGCTACTCATGCCGCCGTGTCCGTCCCTACCAGTCAAACCGAAATTGAACAGATTGGAGTGCGCGAAGGTTGGCGAGTCGTGCGCTGCGATCGCGAATCTTTCTTTGATGTGATTGAGTTCTGGGTGGAAAACCATTTGATGTTAGAGTTCCTGACACCAGAAATGACTGCCAAATATTTGGCATTCACTCAACAGCCGGATGTGCTGAAAAACTTTGTAGCTGCACCCGCTGAGGCGATCGCGTAAATTACGAGAGGCGCAAGCATACAACTAAAATTAATTACGCGACTCGTGTGGCAAGTATCTCCGAATTATTAAATAATTCGGAGATATTAATTGTTAGTAATTTTTATATTTTTAACGGGTATCTCCCCCAATGAATATCTTTATTCGACTGCTTCAAGAAAATGAGTTATCGACGGCTGAACATATCTTTCGACTTGCCTTTGGTACTTTTATTGGATTGCCTCAACCGACTGATTTTTGTGGTGATGCGAACTATATTCAAACGCGATCGCAAATCGATCCGACAGTGGCTTTTGCAGCCGAGGTTGATGGGCAGCTAGTAGCAGAATGCTCGATCGCCATTTTCGCACTGAAAGTACAGGTTTAGTCATGCACAGGCCCAACGATCCCGGTTACAATCGACCGGAGGTTTTTGTATTGGATGATTGGCACTAATGCAAGCTTGTTTGGTGATTTCCTTAGATATTCAGGCAATTTAACTTCTTTTAAATGCGATGTCCTTTTGGTAATAATTTCAGCGGTTAAAGACTGAGGCTCAAAAGTAAGGTAAGAGATAGCTTACCAAATATCGTTAATATTACTTTGCACGTTTAACCCCTCCTCTCCGTTTAACTTGAAAGCCATACAAATAGATTTCAGGTATATTAATACGTCCATCATAACGAGTTTCTACAACCCCAAGTAGAAGTAAATATTGCAAAATTTCTTCAGGGTTAGTGGTGGGTGGTTGTTTTTCCCGTTGTTCACTCCATTTGGTTGATTTCACTGCATCTAAAAACTTCTCCCTTGGTATGGGAGCTTCTAGACCAACTAAACTCGTTTTGAGAGATTCTAACCAGGGATACTCATCTTGCAATTCCCTGATTCGATCTTCTGAGGTACGTGTTAAAGCTGCCTGCAAGTCAGAAGGTTGCAAAAGTTCTTTAGTGTCTTCCACAATAGAGTTCGATTCCCTTCTATCTTTTGCTGATAATGCAAATAACTTCAGAAAAGAACGTGGCGCAATTCTACCGCCAGCATCCTGAAGGTGATTAGGAATCCAACGATAGGTAATTCCTTTTTTAGGATTAGCCCCCATATACTTACCAATCATCTTTTCGATAAGTTCTTCAAACAATTTCTCGTTTGATGTTGCAGTCCATCCCAAGCTAGTTCTGTTTTCAATAATCAACTCTGGGATTTTTTGTAAATATTCTGTCATTTCAGGGCCAGAGTTCGCAAGTCGTTTGACAAAAAGTTGATAAAGCCATGAAGGTTTCCATTCCAATTCAACCTGATGACCTCGCAGTTTGGAAGCATCGGGAAAGCTCAAAAATTCCTCTCGAAATAGATCGGTACGCAAAAATATTTTGGGGCGTATTCTCTCCCAACGTCGCCATCTATCTAGCCACAAAGCTAAAAGTTGACGAATGGGATTTGCTAAGGCAATGTAGGAAGTAACTAATCGATCTAATTCATCATAAGTGACAAATAACCAATCATCAGTCTCAAGAAGTTTTTCGTCTAATTTATCTAAGACATAATTTAACTTTTCAATATTTTTGTTGACTAGGGGCAGCCAGTCTGACAATAGAGATAATTTCTCTTTGAGGACATTAATAATTTCCGGCTCTATTGCTTCAAGAAGAAAATCTTTTAGCTTAAATTCTTCTTGCTCTAGGATGACACCTAACATTAAACCGATCCAGAAGCTACGCCATTCAATATTTGTAGCTTCTTGCATTTGACGCTCAACAATTTCTGGTATGGGAAATCGCTTTTCTGCTGTGCGAGTCCGCCCAAAGCCAGCTATCCACGTCGTTTGGCTCAAAGGAGGTAATCCTCTAATTCTCAAACTTTCAACCAAGGCTTCCCGTCCAGAAGGGATGGCTAGTAAACGGAATAATTCTGTTTTTCCTACCCCCCGTCCTCCTAGTATTAACAAGATATCGGGTTCTAAAGCATAGCGATAATTTGGAATCGGTAAGAAATTTTTTAAGAACTTCTCCTCATTATCACTTTCGTGCTCAGCCGTACCCATTCCAGGAGCAATTTCACCGATTATTTCTAGTAGTTTTTGTTGGTTAAACTCACTCATTTTTTTGATGCTTGTTTATCTACTTTTTTCGAGATTAAAATTAAAAATTTCGCATAATTTTCTGGCAATATCCTGATAAGGAGAATTAGTCATTGTCCTTACAAGGTCTGACAGCCGACTTGATTCTTCAGGCAGCCGACTTGATTCTTCAGGCATTAAATTACGGATAAATAGGGCTATATCTCCTCGTAGATTTTCCTGATATGGTATAACAAAAGGGGTAAATGGCTCCCCTATATTAGTTGAATTAGGAACAGTTTCATCTTCAGAATAATAGTTATCTTGAAAAATCGTATAGGCTTGTTCTCGAAATCCTGCTAACTCTTGCTCCCTGCCCGGTATTCCTAATGCTGGAGCCATCGAATGTACGAGAATTAATGGTAAACGCCGATCGACTCCAGGGCTTGCTAAATGGCGTATTACATGAGTTAGTCCCGCCCAACTTTGGCGTGATTGAGTTCCAAAGATGACTGCTGCATGGGAAAGATTGGCAATCGCCAAGCCACCAATATCGTGAAAACCAGCCCGCGCATCCATCAGAATAAAATCTAAAGGTTTTGCTGCACTTTGTAATTCTTTTAACATATCTCCCATTGTACTTCGCAGTTCACCATCGACGAGGTTCTGAAAATCCAATCGTGCTAATTTTTCTAAGTAATCTCGATCTACTGTACCCGCCGGAAGTAATTTCAGGCTTTCACCATTATCTCCTAGCAAAGTTGGTTCAGTAAGATTTTTGATGTGAGTGCTAAGTTTCCAATCGTTTCCTTGAATCTTCTTTTCTAATAAATAATCAATTACACCAGGATTATTGGAGTTGTCTGGTGAAAAAATTGTAGCAAGACCGGGTGCTTCTAAATCGAGGTCAACAATGGCAACTCGATGACCGTTACGGGCTAAAGTTAATGCAGTAGCAACGAGGGTACTGGTTCGTCCGACACCTCCTTTGAAGGAGAAAAAAGATACGATCGCAGGCTTACGCTTTTCATAGACTAATTCCTCTTTCCAAGGTGGTTCACCTACCTTCTTATCTGTCCAGGCCTGTTTAGCAATGTGACGCTCAAGAATATACCAGCGAGGCAGAACTAATTCATCATCCCACGAGGCCAAAACTCTTTCTTGCTCGATAGTATCAATTAAGGCTTTGTAAGCATCATTTTCTCCGGCGGGCAACCAGATATCAGTGCCGTAATAAGGGCCAAGTTTTTGAGAAAGAAGCTGCGCGAGGTCAGTAGTATTAACTTCTTGTGGTTTTTGACCTTCCGATAAATTAAGAAAAAGTCTAATTTTTCCATTAACATCACGAATAATGGTGACAGACTGAAGCTGAGGCACAAGTTCAGATACAATGCTGGGTTCACTAAAACATTCCTTTACTCGCTCAAATGTTTCACCAAAAGCGATCGTCATGTGTTAAATATCCTTGCTGGAAATTGATCCATTTAGCACTAATTTGGGGATGATTTCTCGGTAAATTTCTTCGGCACGTTGAACCGCTAACTTTGCTTCTTCCTCAGTCCAAAGCTGAGACTTAGCGTATCTCCTCTCTGGGTGATCTTGGGCTAGAACAGTGCCAGCTATTCTTGAAGCAGGAAGTTGCCGATCCAAAATGGGATAAAGAACCCGCAAGCGTTCCATTGCTCTTCCATCAAGTTCCTGGAGGTCGTGTCCATACTTTTTTACGGCACCTTTATCATCTTTAAAGTATAGCTCCACAAGTAGTTTAAATGAACATTCCACGACATAGGCAGCAAGGTAAACAGCGTTGTCCCAGCGTTGGGTTTGCAAGAGAATTTGGGCATCCTGTAAATGCCTGCCTGCTGAGTTGGAAAAGGATTCTTGCATTGTCTATGTAACCAATACTTCAGACAGTTGCAGTTTGACATACTCCCCGGCGTGAACGCGCGGGGATTCTTGACACTTCACGGAGATGTGCCACAAGTGGTCTTACCTTCTCTCTGTGTCCGTTTAGAGTCGT
>NZ_JAEQCB010000328.1:0-1069 GCF_020738785.1 Microcoleus sp. PH2017_05_CCC_O_A
AAGTGCGATTCGTTTAGTCGAAACTGAGTAGCAATACTTAGGGGATGGCTAGGGTGACTACATAGTCATCATAACTGGATACACATCTGGGTGCGGTTCATCCCAAGTCCCAGTCCGCAAGTGCAGCGGTAAAAGCATATCCCCTACCTTGTTAAGTAGCAACTAGCAGCGTAAAGCGGGGATAAAAGGCAGACTACTGGTAGCCGAAACTGGTAACTGTTGAGCAAGAGTTCATGTATAGCGAAAGCAAAGATGTGTCTGAACCATCGATAGTATAGATGGTCTAACGGCTGAATCAAGAATAAACCCGTTGAGAAACACGGTAAAGACTGATTAAGACCAAGCCAAAATGGCAAGGCTAGGGCATAGGCGATTTTGCACTCGACCTATAAGCACCGCCCATAAACCCGGTGGATAGCATCACACTAAAAACTCAATCAATGTATATCTGGAACGAAGTAACTCTCGTATATTTCTGGAATCAGGTCGATTATCGGTAAGTAGCTAACGAATAACGCGGGATAACCCGACGGTGGAATGGAATCAAATCAATTGGCGGAAAGCCGAAAGATTGACATTCAAGTTGCAAAAACGTATCTATCGAGCAAGTGAGCGTGGCGATGTAAAAGCAGTGAGGAAGCTTCAAAAGACCTTGATTAATTCGTGGTCTAATAAGGTTCTAGCGATACGACGGGTCACACAAGACAATACTGGCGTGCGTACAGCAGGTGTGGATGGTATTAAATCACTAACCCCGAAGCAACGCTTTGAGCTAGTAGGTCAACTCAAAACAACTGGTAAATCACAACCGACACGTCGGGTAATGATACCAAAACCAGGCACTAATGAGTCTAGACCATTAGGTATACCCACAATGTACGACCGCGCCTTACAAGCAGTTGTGAAAGCAGCACTTGAACCAGAATGGGAGGCTCTCTTTGAGCCAAACTCATATGGTTTTAGACCCGGTGTGCGATTCGTTGGGTAGAAACTAACCCTGAAATGGGTAGAGGATTACCCGCAAGCTACACAAGAATCTTCTCCCAAAAGAAGAGGCTTCGGCAAGACA
>NZ_JAEQCB010000095.1:0-17580 GCF_020738785.1 Microcoleus sp. PH2017_05_CCC_O_A
ACGGCCTCACGGCGATTTCCGCTTCAGGGGATAAAACCCTGAAAATCTGGGACACCCAGAGTGGCACCGAACTCTTAACCCTCACCGGTCATACTAACTCGGTAACAGCAGTGGCGATCGCACCAGACGGCCTCACAGCGATTTCCGCTTCAAGGGATAACACCCTGAAAATTTGGGATTTGCTTAGCGGTAAAGAGATTGCTAGTTTCAGCGGAGAAGATAGTTTCAATGGCTGTGCAATTTCGCCTGACGGAATGAGTATTGTAGCGGGGGATGCTTCGGGACGGGTGCATTTCCTGCGATTGGAGGGAATGAAACAGGGAGATGGTAGGGATACGGCTTTGCAGTCTCCTTACCAGCCAAATAATCCGCTTACTTTGTTCTACAGCGGTTTTCTGCTGGCCAAACAAGGACTGTATGAAGCAGCGTTACCAAAATTAACTGAAGTTGCAGAATTGAGGCCGGATGTGGCTGTTGTGTGGTTTGAACTCGGTAATATTTTGGACAATTTGCAGCGCTATGAAGGAGCTATCGCTAGTTTTGACAAAGCTCTAGAAATAGAAAGAGAAGGAGGAAACCGAAAATTTTGGTTTGACCGAGGTTTGGCATTGATGAAATGTGACAGTCAAGATGCCGTTCGCGCAAGCTGGGATCGAGCGATGAGTATCGAGCCTGATGACAGCGATTTTTGGAGCGAACAAGGCGAAGAACTATTCAATTCGGAATGCTACGAACCAGCTATTTGCTGTTTTGATTTTGCGCTCCAAATTCAACCGAATCAAGCCTATCTATGGAGCGCTCGCGGCTTTGTGCTGGCAAGTGCTGGACGCAATGAAGAGGCAATATATAGTTACGATCGCGCTTTGGAATTAGAACCAAATGATTGTGATATTTTGTGTTATCGAGCTTATGGTTTGGTGATGTTGGGTCGGTATGAGGAAGCTATAGATTGTTTTGATAAAGCTTTAGAAATAAACCCAGATTATGCTAGCGTTTATTATGACAAAGCTTGCTGTTACGCATTGCAAAGTAATGTTGAGTTATCTGTGGAAAATTTGCGGCGCACGATTGAATTGGAACCGGAAAGATGTCGAGAGTTAGCGAAAACTGATGCGGATTTTGATGGGATTCGGGGTGATGCGCGGTTTCAGGAGTTGTTGTTGGGTGGTTAGAATTCCGGCGGTTGGAAACCGCGTCTACACAAACAATGTCCGCCTCCGCGGACGAAGAAATAACGGAATCTTCAACCCGCGGAGGCGGGTTTTGTCTGTGTAGCCGCGGTTTCCAACCGCCGGGTTTCCAACCGCCGGGTTTCTGGGATTGCTTCGTTCCTCTCTTCGGACAGATTAGAAACTAATCATCCCCATCCAATCCCAGCGGCACAAAATACTGACTGTAAACCACACTATCCGGCTCCCAAAGAGGCCGCCAATAAACACTTTGAATCACCGCCTTCTCCCCATCACCCTCAGCAGGCCACTGAAAACTGACGATCGCCATATTGCCATAACCCACAATCTCATCACCCTCTTGCAGCCATCGATTCCGCCACAACAGCGCTATCAAATTCCACAAACGACGCAACATTAATAACAGTTTATTTTTAGGCAATATACTTGACATATCACCGTCTTCATGCTGCAAAAACACCCGAGATTTTTGCCGCGTCATCCAGTCAACTCGATAACCCCAATCAGGCAAAGATTGCCTATCCCTCACAACAGCAGCCACAGCCTTCTTCCTGCCACGTCTCGGAATCTTCACCAACTCCAGCGGCTCATTCCATCCCAAACATTCGTGCGATCGCTCAGGAAACAACGACTTAATCTTAGTATGAATTACATGAGTTGTCCACTCCTCATTAATAAAAGCACTAGCCGTTAACTGCGCCAAAACAGACAATCTTTGACTCGCAATTTTCAACTCTCCATTCACCCCAGATACAGACGGTAAACGCTCAATCTCAGAGCGAGAATCGCCAAAATGACAATCCGACCAATAACTCAACCGCACAGCACCAGCATAGTGGATATCCCCCGTCAAAACAATCACCCGATCGCGCTGCTTAAAAAACTCCGACAACAGCTTCACAAAAGCCAACTCATGAAAATTCCAAGCATCCCCCGCATCGGTATTAAAAACCTTTCCCTGTTCCACATCCCGCCTTTGCACCGCATCAATAATCCATAAACCCACCAAATTAGTCGGCACCACAACCAGCGTCGCCTCGATCGCAAATTCCCCAGATTTATTCAGCAACTCAGTCTCCCGCAAAGGCTGCTGAATTTGCTCATCAAAACCTTTGTGAGTCAAAAGCATCGGCGGGGCGATCGCACTTTCGGGCGGATAGCCCCGCCAAGTCCGCGTATCCAGCACAATCACCTCATGCTTAAAACTTCTCACGGTAAAATGCCAATTCAAAACCTCATCATCTCGATCCAAAATCAAAACATCTTCATCTAACTTAAACTTCGGCAAACCAGTTTCAATATCAACCGCCGGAATCCCCAAATACCCAGCAGCATCCTCCCAAACACCAACATCAGTCCCCGCCGAATCCGACCACTTTTTAGCAGCTTTTAATAACTTATCTCCTACTCTTCCATACTCGAACTGTGCGGGCGTATTTCCCCAACTCTGAAACACAGCATAAGCCAGCAAAGCATTCTGCACCACCCGGCGGCCCAGCGGCTTCCCCAACACCCGGTAACACCACTCTCGATTCAAAAAGCAATCATCGCTAACATCATGGTCATCGCAAATCATATAAGTAGAAATATTAGCCAGCGCCCGCCTCACTCGCCACAAATTGCGACAAAAACCGTCAAGTTCTACAACTTCTCTATCCCAGACTTTTGCTTGCTTAGAATCTTGACAAATATCGTTACCCTTCGGAAAACTATCGCACCAAAGCACAGGAGACCAAACTAACAAATACATCGCGCAATATTCGCCCAAACCAAACAAGTGACTTTTAGCCTTATCCGGTTTATTCACCAACATCGCCGTAAAACCGCCAAAATCTCTAGCAATATCGCTGCGAGTCCCCGGCTGCAACTCAATTGGTTTTTTGTATTCAGACTCAGCATCAGACGCTTTCTGAATTGGCGATTCTCTAAAAATTTCCCTCTCTTGGCGAATTACATTTTTCTTTTCCGATTTCTTAGGTATACTGGTACACAAATTCTTTTTTATTTGGGCATCATTCATCAGGGGCAGATTCTCTTCCCAGCCCAACAGTGTATCGCCAGCATCAGTCAAGGCCCACAGCATCGCATCGGCAACGTCATCGCCGTAAATTTGGTCACCCGTTAAAAACAGTTGGTGGGGGCGGAAATTTGCCATACCTGCAAACTGTTCGATCGAATTATCCAAGATTGGCAGCGCATCTCTGCCGTCTCCGTGGGGCTTGCGACAAGAACCGTGCACTATACGCAAATAGTTTAAATCCCTTGGTGGCAGGGCAAAAGTCGGCAACCCGTGAGCGAAATAACCGATCGTCTGTGGCCCCAAAACTGACAAATCAGCAGCAGTCGGCCACAGACAAGAAAGGAGATTTTCCTGCTCATTTTCTGGGACTCCCACCGACGGCGACTCCTGACTCCCCGCAAACTCAATGTCATAAGCATAAATTTGCCCGTATGTCAAGATATCTCTGTCGATTGGTTTAGCAGTCACGGCCGCTACGTGCAGGTATTTGCCAAGCCGCACAGTAGAGCTAGCACCTTGCAGCAAGGGCGTACCGACAATTTCACCGGTGCCGCCCTCAGTCGCATAAACCTTGAGTTCGACTTGACGGGGTGCTTTCAAAGCCAGCCAAACTGTTACGCCCCCAGTTTCAATTCGGCGCAAAATCGGGCCTGCAAGAATCAGCGGCAAATGATGAATTCGATGATTTAATGGTGTCCACGACATAGGAATTAAACAAATAAAAATTAAATAACGGGTTTTTGGCAAAGTATCTGTCAGCCGATTTGAGATTTGAGATTTACTCCATATATCAATCTGGAAGCTTGAACTAGGATCTGAAATTTGGAGCTCACCACTATAGGACTACGTGGCACGGTATCCGTTTTTCGGTTCCTTCTTCCACTTAATTAATGCTAAGTCTGTCAACTCATGTCCGCCAAATTGTAACAATTCATTAAGGAAAATTAATAATCACTATGCTACAAGAACAAGATTTACAACATTTTTTAGATTCAGTCCCCCAGCTCGCAATTAAACCACCAGCATCCCCTGTAGAACCCAACAGCGCACCGATCGATCTATCACCTTTAGATCGATCGATCGATCGCCATCCCCTGACAGTGGCTCCAGAAACACCGATCGCCGAAGTCTTGGCTCTCATGAACCCGATGCGCGTCTCCTGTCAGCTTTGTAGCGAAAAACAAAAGAGTCTTAAGAACACGGCCAAGCGCAGTTGTGTCATAGTCGTGGAGGACGATCGCCCGATCGGCATTTTTACAGAACGGGATATCGTTAAGTTAACTACTCTGGTAAATTGTGCGATCGGACTGACAATTGCTGAGGTAATGACTCACTCGCCCATTACCCTCAAACAATCCGAGTCTCAAGATATTTTCACCGCTATATTCACCTTGCGCCAGCACTCCATCCGGCACTTACCCGTAGTCGATGAGGACTCGCGACTTGTCGGAATCATCACCCGCGAAGCCATTCACGAAGCCCTACAACCAGTGAACTTGCTAGCAAATTTGCGCTGTGCGGGAGATGTCATGACAAAAGAAGTCATTTGTGCCCCAAAGACTGCCTCAGCCCTCGAATTAGCCCAGCTCATGGTCAAAAATCGATCCCATTGCGTCGTCATTGTCGAAGACCAAATTCAGCATCCACAGCGGATCGTACCAATAGAAAAGTATCAAATCCCGATCGGCATTGTCACCGAGCGCGACATCGTGCAATTTCACGCCCTCGAATTAAACCTCTCGGAAATCTCAGCGGCTGATGCCATGAGTGCGCCTTTATTTTCCATATCTGCCACCGATTCCCTCTTCCGCGCCCACCAGGAAATGCAGCGCCATTGCGTCTGCCGTTTGGTAGTAGTTGGCAGTCACGGAGAGCTTTTGGGTGTTGTTTCTCTGACAAGTTTGCCGCAAGTTTTTAACCAATCTGAGATGTACGGGACGATCGAGCTTTTGCAGCAAGCAGTAGACGATAGAGCCGCCCAATTGCAGAAAACCAACGAACTTTTACAGCAAGAAATTTTAGAGCGGCAGCGCGCCCAAGAAGCCCTGCACCAAGCTCACGAAGACTTAAAAAAACAAGTTGAAGAGCGCACCGCCCAACTTTTAGAATCAAATAAATTATTAAGACGGGATATTATCAAGCGCCAGCGAGTAGAAGAAGTGCTGCGGAAAAAGCAAACCTGCTTGAAAAATCAAGCAGAGCAATTAGAGCAAACAGTGCGGAAATTGCAGCAAACTCAAACTCAATTAGTCCACACCGAAAAAATGTCTTCTTTGGGACAAATGATTGCCGGTATCGCCCACGAAATTAACAATCCGGTTAATTTCATCTACGGCAATCTTTCCCACACGAGTCATTACATCAAAGAATTAATTCAACTATTAGAACTTTACCAGCAGCACTATCCCGAACCAGTCTCGGAAATTAGGGAAGCAGCAGCAGATATGGAAATCGATTTTTTGGTGGAAGACTTATCTAAGATCGTGTCTTCGATGCAAGTTGGCACCGATCGCATCCGCCAAATAGTCCTGTCAATGCGAAATTTTTCGCGATCGGATCGAACTAGCGTCAAATTCGTTGACATTCACGAGGGACTCGACAGCACTTTGTTGATTTTGCAGCACAGGCTCAAAGCTCACGGCGGACATCCAGGTATTCAAATTATTAAGGAATACGGCAATTTGCCCAGCGTCGAGTGCTGTGGAGGTCAGATCAATCAAGTGTTTATGAATATTATCGGCAATGCTATTGATGCTTTGGATGAAGCAATCCAGAAGGGCCAATGGAGAAAGGGAAATGGGAAAAATCCACCGCCGTTAATTCCTAGTTCTCCATTGACTCTTCCCGCAATTACAATTCGCACTGAAGTTGTTGCTGGCGATGTTGTAGCGATCCGCATTTCCGACAACGGCGGGGGCATACCGGATGAGATTTGCAGGCAACTATTTGACCCGTTTTTTACTACCAAACCAGTAGGTAAGGGGACTGGGCTGGGGCTGTCTATTTCCTATCATTTAGTTGTGGAACAGCATGGGGGGCGGCTGGAGTGCGTTTCGGAAGTTGGACTGGGGACTGAGTTTGCGATCGAGATTCCGATCGTCAGAAGGCAGTTGACAGCGGACAGTTGACAGTTGACAGCGGACAGTTGACAGCGGACAGTTGACAGTTGGCAGTTGGCAGTTGGCAGTTGGCAGTTGGCAGTTGGCAGTTGGTAGGGGCGGTGTATCTCAGTTTTGCATTTGTAGTGCTGTCGGGAGCTCGCGTATTTTACAATACGCGAGCGGGGACGCTCGCACTGTAAAAAAAATGCTTTTTGCAAAAATGCTCCCGGTAGGGGCGGTGCCCCTGTGCCCGCCCTCAGTTGACAGTTGTCAGATTTTCGGAACTCCGACACTCTCCCCAAATCTCCCACTCGGAGACTCTCGCCCTCGCCCGTCGCCGCTCAATTACTAAAAATTCACAATTTTTTACACAACACTCAAAACCGCAGCAAAATCACTCTTTCCTAATCTAAAATCTCAAATCTCAAATCCAAAATCGTCTAATTTTGGCATCCCAGGCCCAATTAACCCAACTTACTTTCCGCTTTGCCTCATCCACTAGCGCCTTTGTTCCCCCTCCACTTACCCCACAAGCCATCAACTGCACCCATCCTAGCCCCAAACCCAAAGACCGAGATTATTTGAGAAGTTAATTTTTGTTTTGTTTTTGTACCTCTTTTTATTAAGAAAGTATTCTAAAACTTAAATAAAATCTAAAATATTTATAAAAATAGATTTGTAAATCAAAAAACCAGCTAAGATGCCCAAAGATGCAAAATAAATAGAATTACTAGCATTTTCATTTCGAGAGCCCCTTTCTTTTCCTCGTAAGTTAGCTAATAATGCTTTCAACGAGCTTTCCGCACAGCAACTCCAAACTAGACAAGAATGGGATTGCGGTAAGGGCATTGGAGGAAAGGTTATTGCATTGGGGCTATCCGCTAAACACTGGACAAAAGTGGACGAGATAGCCAGTCTAAGTCTTTAACTAGGCTACGTTAGTAAGGTCACGACACCTACGAGTGCTTTCCAGCTTGTAGCTATGTCGCCGGAGATTAAACATCTCTATTTAGCTAAGGAAGTGTTTCTGGCACGACAAGCCTCGCTAACATTGACGAGGAAAACATTACCGGAGAAATCCGAGGGGGATGTATCCCCAAGAAACGCCCCATTGAGGCGGGTCTTCACAGAACAATATCAATAGCCTCTATCCTGTGATGCCAGCAGGTATGCCAAAAAGAATGACCACTTTTGAGGTGCCAAGGTTTTCTTTTGTATGCTGAGTCCACGTTTGTCCAATTAATTGGCGATTAGAGGCGTAGCGATCGCAACATCAAAGCGTCAAACCCCAGCCCGATCGTTTTGATAGAAACCTATAGGAGAAAAAAAGAGTGAAACTCGCAGTTTACGGAAAAGGTGGAATTGGCAAATCGACAACAAGCTGCAACATCTCCGTTGCCCTAGCCAAACGCGGCAAGAAAGTTTTGCAAATCGGTTGCGATCCAAAGCACGACAGCACATTTACCCTCACGGGCTTCTTGATCCCCACAATTATTGACACCCTTCAGGAAAAGGACTATCACTACGAAGACGTTTGGCCCGAAGATGTCATCTACAAAGGCTACGGCGGCGTTGACTGCGTAGAAGCAGGCGGCCCGCCCGCAGGAGCTGGTTGCGGCGGCTACGTAGTCGGAGAGACCGTTAAACTGCTCAAAGAACTCAACGCCTTTGAGGAATACGACATCATCCTGTTCGACGTACTCGGCGACGTAGTGTGCGGCGGTTTTGCTGCCCCATTGAACTACGCCGACTACTGCATGATTGTGACCGACAACGGATTCGACGCATTATTTGCAGCCAACCGCATCGCCGCCTCAGTTCGCGAAAAAGCCCGCACTCACCCGTTGCGCCTCGCCGGTCTAATTGGCAACCGCACCTCCAAGCGCGATTTGATCGACAAGTACATCGACACTGTACCCATGCCAGTGCTCGAAGTCCTGCCGCTAATTGAAGACATCCGCGTTTCTCGCGTCAAAGGCAAGACTTTGTTTGAGATGGCCGAGAGCGATCCCTCCCTCAACTACGTCTGCGATTACTACCTCAACATCGCCGACCAAATTTTGGCAATGCCCGAAGGAGTAGTGCCCAACGACACGCCCGATCGCGAATTATTCTCCTTGTTGTCAGATTTTTATCTAAATCCTGTGCAACCAGTGGTCAAGAAGGAGGAAGATGAGCTAGACCTGATGATGGTTTAATAGGTCTAGCGATCAGGATGAGGATAAAGAGGTTATGGCTTTTTTTGATACTTTTTCAGTTGCTCTCAAACAGAAGTGGTTGGACTACTACCAGGCAAATCGGACTTGGCTGCTCCTGCACATGACGGCTGACAACACGGTCGCCACACCCGACGGCGGGAAAAGGCCTGTTTCTTACCTCATCCTGGGAATTGCGGCTGCCCTGGAGCCGGAACTCCAGCAATTAATGCTGCCCTTCTCAAAACTCAAGCCGGATGCAGACAGCCTGATCGAAGTCTTGGGTCTAAATTTTGACCCGGATCTAGCACTGGGTATGCCTTCAAGTACCGTGCCACAGGTAGCCGGTCAACCTCCAACTGCAACTGCTGCACCCGCAGCCGCTCCAACTGCAACTGCTGCACCCGCAGCCACTCCAACTGCAACTGCTGCACCCGCAGCCGCTCCAACTGCAACTGCTGCACCCGCAGCCGCTCCAACTGCAACTGCTGCACCCGCAGCCGCTCCAACTGCTGATGCCAAATCTAATAAATTAGGCGGTGCGGCGTTAACAGCAGCCGGAGTAGTCGCCGGAGTCGCCGGAGTCGCTGGTCTGGCTGCTGCTGTTAACGCACTGAGACCGGATGAGGAAGAAGCAGTCTCTGACTTCGACATGGACGAGGACGAAGCAGAATCTATCTCCGACTTCGACATGGACGAGGACGAGGCAGAATCTATCTCTGACTTCGACATGGACGAGGATGAGGAAGAATCTGTCTCCGACTTCGACATGGACGAGGATGAGGAAGAAGAAGCCTCGGCTTTGGACGGTCTCGCTCTCGGGGACGATGAGGAAGACTCCATATCAGACTTTGATATGAGCGAGGATGAGGAAGACGGCATATCTGGCTTCGATATGGGCGAGGATGAGGAAGACGCCATATCAGACTTCGATATGGGCGATGACGAGGAAGATGAAGCCTCAGCTTTGGGCGGTCTCGACCTCGACGATGAGGAAGATGAAGCCTCAGCTTTGGGCGGTCTCGACCTCGATGATGAGGAAGATGAAGCCTCAGCTTTGGGCGGTCTCGACCTCGACGATGAGGAAGATGAAGGCTCGGCTTTGGGCGGTCTCGACCTCGATGACGAGGAAGATGAAGCCTCAGAATTTGGGACTTTGACCTCTGGGGATCTCGAAGCGGGGATATCCGATCCGTTTGGGGAAGAAGATGCAGAGTTTGTCGCCGAAGCAATACCCGATCCGTTTGGGGCTACGACCTCAGATGACCTAGATATGGATCTGGGCGACTTGGACGAAGATGGTCTTGACGATTTCTCTGTATCTGATGACGATGACCTCGACGAACTCGGACTAGACGATTTGGGGGAAGCAACTACCGGAGATCCTGATGAAGATGATTTAGATGCTCTAGGTCTCGGTGATTTGGATTCTGATGATGAGGATGAAGAGATTTCGGGCTTTTTGTCGGATTTTAAGTAAGGTTGTTGCGATCGCCAAAGTCTATCCTAGTCGGGAGTTTTCCCGCCTATTTGTGAGTTGTGAGTTGCGAGTTGTTAAATTTTAATTGTTAAATTTTAATTGACTCAAACTCACAACCACCAAAATGGTTTTTAGCTTAGCGAGTTGAAAAACACTAAATCCCTGCTGTGAGGGATTACAAGCCCTCGCGCAGAATTTTTGAGCTGGAATTTTAGATGCTGCTGCTGCGAAAATATTCAGTTTGCTGCATCTATTTTTCACAGGAATTACGCCAAAACCAGGTATTTCTATTATTGTTCTGCGATCGCGCGATCGCCAAATACAGCTATTTCCTCGCTAGCCTAGCCTGGGAAAGTTCAAGACGAAAAACAATTTAAATGGAGAACATTTGAAATATGACTGCAATTACGACTACTGAGCCAGAAGCTTTAAACTTTGAATGCGAAACTGGTAATTATCACACATTTTGTCCGATTAGCTGCGTAGCTTGGCTTTATCAAAAAATTGAAGATAGCTTTTTCCTAGTCATCGGTACCAAGACTTGCGGCTATTTCTTGCAAAACGCCATGGGCGTGATGATTTTTGCCGAACCGCGCTATGCGATGGCTGAGTTGGAAGAAGGCGACATTTCCGCTCAATTAAACGATTTTGATGAGTTGAAGCGGCTGTGCTTGCAAATTAAGCGCGATCGTAACCCCAGCGTAATTGTTTGGATCGGTACTTGCACCACCGAAATCATCAAAATGGACTTAGAAGGCTTGGCGCCGAAGCTGGAAGCCGAAATTGGCATTCCCATCGTCACAGCCCGCGCTAACGGCTTGGATTACGCCTTTACTCAAGGTGAAGATACAGTTTTGGCGGCGATGGCTGCTAAATGCCCTGAGAAAGCGCCAGTGATGGAATCTCAGAAAGTAGAACGCAACGCCATCTCTCAACTGCTGAATTTCGGCAAGAAAAAAGAGGAAGTTGCAGCAGATGAATCGGAATATGTCAAGCACACACCGCTGGTACTTTTCGGTTCTTTGCCCGATCCGGTTGTGACTCAGCTAACCTTAGAATTGAAGAAGCAAGGCATCAAAGTTTCTGGTTGGCTTCCTTCCAAGCGCTACACTGAATTGCCCGTTTTGGAAGAAGGTTATTATGTATCCGGCATGAATCCGTTCTTGTCCCGTACGGCTTCTACGTTGATGCGCCGTCGCAAGTGTAAGCTAATTGGTGCTCCATTCCCGATCGGGCCTGATGGAACTCGCGCTTGGATTGAGAAGATTTGCTCTGTTTTGGGCATCGAACCCAAAGGTTTGGACGAACGGGAAGCGCAAATCTGGGCTGGTTTGGAAGATTACCTGCAAATAATTCGCGGCAAATCAGTCTTCTTCATGGGCGACAACTTGCTAGAGATTTCTTTAGCACGTTTCTTGATTCGCTGCGGCATGACTTGTCCAGAAATCGGCATTCCTTACATGGACAAACGCTATCAAGCCGCCGAATTGGCTTTGTTAGAAAAGACTTGTCACGAGATGGGAGTTCCTACTCCTCGGATTGTCGAAAAACCAGACAATTACAATCAGCTACAGCGGATTTACGCGCAGAATATCGACTTGGTGATTACCGGTATGGCCCACGCTAATCCTTTGGAAGCGCGCGGAATTAATACTAAATGGTCAGTTGAGTTTACTTTCGCTCAGATTCACGGGTTTGGAAATGCGCGGGATATTTTAGAGTTGGTGACTCGTCCGCTGCGCCGGAATAATTCTCTGAAGGATTTGGGTTGGGGTGATTTGGTGAAGAAAGAAGCTAAGGTTTAATAGTTTTTAGCCTTGAATAAAACCCCCGGTTTCTCCAAGAAGCCGGGGTTTTTATTAAAATATTACTGAGATTTTCAGATTAAATGAGTGGTATTAACCGTGAACTAACTATAGACAATAGACACATTGCCAAGCATCTCCCAGATACACTACAAATGCAAAGGTTATTGCAGCGAGGGGGATCTGCTCATGTATTTAACAATGAAGCTACAATGATTAGAGTGGCACAAGCCATAATAGAAAATGGGGAATTCACAGGCATTATTCGCAATCACGAACGATATGGACTCTACTTTGCCAGCCCAATTGGTTATAGAATTGAGAGTGATGGCAGCCAAATTCCTTTACATTACGGTGAAATTAAAGTGATAGGAGATAAATATCATGTCATCCCCCGTACCCAACCTAGCAAATAACTGGCAGTTTACAGAAATATGGGTTGACCCTACCTCTGTCCCTCCTTATGTTTTGATGTTGCTCGGTGATGATAAAAATAATTTTTGCGTTTTCGACCCGACTGAAGACTATAAGATTGTTTTTGCTTGTTCTAGCTATGAGGAAGCAAGACTTTGGCTGCTTGAAGATGAATATGAGCGGGTTGAAGGGCGGCTCAATGTTGAGCAAGTGGCTTAAGTTATTGATGATGAAAGTCAAGCTTAAATCTCTAGATTATTAGGATAAACAAACATGGATATGCTGGACATCTTGGCTCAGATTGAGACTAAGATTAAGGAATTGGGATGGTCAATAAGTGTCGTGCAGACATATATGAATACAATGTATGGCAAGCAATCCCCGAAAGATTTGTCAGACGAAGAACTATTAGACTTGCTGCGTAACTTGACGACTTACCAATCAGAATACTCTGACCAAACACAGGCTAATTTTGTAAAAGATTCAGAGCATTAATATCCCAACGCAGATTAACCCAGATAAAGAGTGCGATCGCCCTTTCCCCCAACCTTTGCAGAATCCCAGCCTACACGCCCGTAACACGATCGCCCAAAACGCCGCCTATAATCAAAACTAGCCCCAAAATCTCATCAATTGACGAACCGCCATGAGTCGAGACAGCGAAAAAATCAGCTATTCAGAGAAAACAGAACGTCTCAAAGTCATCACCCAGTTTATCAAAACCGTGACACCGATGATTTGGACGATCGTCATTATAGTAGTCATCATTCCCCTACTAGGCAACTTTCTAATCTCCAAATCCCTAACAAATACCGCAACCACAACAGTTGTAGTCTCCCCGCCCCACGACTTCAGCAAAATCAACCAAGACCTTAAAAACGCCATTCAAAAAGCCAATACAACAGCCGAGACTTTCGCATCAAAAGAATTGGACAAATGGGAAACCGAAGTAATAGCACGAGTAGACAACAGCTTCCTCGATTGGTACTTCGATTACTTCAACCAAAAAAAGATGGAGTTTACAGTACCTTTCAACTTCGTCAAATCCGCCGTACTCAACCGATTTGACATGACAGCAGCATCTCGCGCTGTTTCCGAAAAATTAACAGAAGACTTCCAAAGAGAATTTGCTAACCGCGTGCTGGTTCCCAAAAATGCTCAATTGAAATTTCAATTAATCACTCAAGATACTGCTAACTTGTACATAGCCGAAGTCAGCAAAAATGTCAAAGTAGTTCAAAACAACTATAACATCCCACAAGTACAGTGGGACAAATATCTGAACGACATTGCCACCACAATTAGCGACAAAGGAAACGTCTCAAATTTATCATTAAAAGTATTAGTTGGCGGCAGCGGTTACTTAATTGCTAAACCATTAATATTGGGAGTAGCAACCAAAGTCGGCAGCAAAGTTACAGCAAAAGTTGCCAGCAAAGCCGCCGCCAAAATAGCAACAAAAACAGGCGGTACAGTTGCAAGTCAGCTAGGAGTAGGTTTAATCGACCCGATTGTCGGTGTCGGGATTATCATGTGGGATTTGTGGGATTACAATCATACAGTCACAATAGAAAGACCAATTTTGCGCGAACACCTTGTAAGTTACTTGAAAGATGTCAAAAAATCCCTGTTAACCAATCCTGAAACTGGAATTATGGCAGCGATTTATCAATTAGAAAGTGGCATTTTAAAGTCACTTTCCTAGAAGTTACGCATGGGAGACCAAAAACCAGGTTTATGAACCCCGTGCGTAAGTCACGATCCATTCTCTCCCTCTGCGTCCTCTGTGTTCTCTGCGGTTAAATCATTCCGCTACAATAGCTGAAGATAAACTCGCCCTTTAATTAACTCACGTCCTCAAAAATAGTTTCAACCTCGTAAACACCACCACAATTAACGCTAAAATCGCCGTATATCCCAAACCCCTCAAAAACCCCATAAACGGATCAGTGGAAGTCATCTCAATAATCATCGGTTCCCATTCATTTAACACCAGAATCGGCCAGATAATATTGGCAAATCCCGCATACCCAATCATCGGATTCACCCCGTTATCAATAAACAACTGCAAAAAGCATCTCTTCTGAAACACATCGATAATTATCGTCAACCCAATTAACAGAAAAATCGCCATTCCAGTCGTTACAAAAAAGTAACTCATCGTCGCCGAATCTTTCTTAATTCCGCCTTCATAAGGCTCAAATAGCAAACCCAGAACCAGCCAATAACAACCCCATTTGTAAAGGCGGTTTAATACATTTTCCGTGACATTCCGAGGCTTTCTCAACAAAAGCAAACCGCACAAACACAATACCACCGTCACTAATGAAGCCTGCCACACCAATCTAGCTTGCAGTCCAACTAACAAAACTAAATTGACAGCAAACATCAAAATCATAATGCTAAAATAGCGCCAACTCTTCCAGCTAGCATAACTCGCCTCTTCCGGCGAACGATACTCTATCCACCTTGCAAGTAAATCTCCAACAATCGTACCAGGAATCACTACAAATAAATACTTTAAATAATCAAATTGAAACAGCCAAGGTGCAGGAGAGTACAGCCAAATAGACTGAATCCAACCGTCAGTATGAGAAGACATCCGCGCTGCCAACAGCAAACCCAAAAATCCTACTCGCATCCACACATTTGAACGAGTAAACAGCCAAATTATCGATCCGAAAACCGCCACATTTGCCAGTACCATCAAGATAATATCGTTGCGTTCAAAAGAAATTCCCCTACCATCGGGATATTTGATATGAGAGATGAAGCTAATCCCGGCACTCCAACCAGCAACTGTCATCCCTCGCCACAGCCAAGTTGACCATTTTTGTGGCCAGCGAACGTACATTAAAAATAATAGAAAAAAACCGCACAAAGCCAGCCACCACTTTTGTGGGCTGGGTTCGTCTGGATTAATTGTAGTCGGGCGAATGTGTTGGAGAAATATCGCAAATGATGCTAACAAAAAGCCTCTTTGCAAAATAGAGAATATTACTTTTTTAAAATCCCCTCCCTTGGCGATGCGGCGCGACAAAGCTAGCGGTATCGCGGCGCCCATTGCAAACAAAAAGAAGGGGAAAACTAAGTCAACCCAGGTTAATCCTGGCAGTTTGTTATTGAAAATATGGTCTGGTGGTGGTAATTGGGCGTGATACATCCACGCTGGTAAGGTTTTGCGGGCTATTGTACCTGATAAAACCATTGCTAATACTGCTAGTCCGCGCAGCGCATCCAGTGCGTCGGCGCGTTGGGAAACGGCAGCAATTGCTAAGGGTTTTTGGTTTTCGATGCTATTTTGTGATTCCGATGTTGCGTGTTCCAATGCACTCACCAATTCTTCATTGAATAACTGTAAAAGCTGTCTAGCTTATTTTTTGCCAATTAGTTTGTGTAGCCAGCTTCCTGATGCTAGGCTGCTGAGTCTTTCTGCGGAGTGTTTTTTGTTGACTGTTAATCTCGAAACCCGGTATTTATTGGGTGGAAAAAACCGCAATTTTAATTTGAGACTGTCGTATAAGTATCCTGATGAGAAGTATTTGACGAGATATTTGTCAACTTCTTTGTTGACTGCGCCAAAGGGGTAGGCTATGTGAGACGCAACTATTTGATTTGGATCTAAGTCTTTGGTGCATTTTCTGAGTCTAATTTGGTCTTGAGATAGTTCTCTGTCTAATGCTGTCATAGAAATTTTTGTAAGATTTTCGTGGTTCAGTCCGTGGGATTGAATGTCATAAAATCCTTTTTGCATTCCGTCTCTTAAGTCCTGACAAGTTACTTTTTTTATGAGTGAGTCTTGACGACCTAAAAAGCCGGAGTTGACAAATACAACTACTTTAGTTTTTCTGCTGTATTTATTTTCGAGTCTTTGTAAAATCGGGAGTAAGTGCGTATAAATGCTTTTGTTGCCATCGTCAAAGGTAATCATAACTTTTTTGCGATCGCGATATTCACTCGGCACCGGCTTTTTGGGATTGGCGATGAAATACTCGTAAAGCTCTTGGGTTGACAAAAACCAATAGTTCTGCCTAACTAAGTCATCTAAAAAGGGTTCCAAGTTTTGCTGGCTGTAGTCGCCGGGAAAGTCTCGCCGCAGCGGCGGTATTTCCTGGGGATTCCGCAGGTCTACTATATCGTGAAAGCCGAAAATCGGAATTTCTACTGTGATGATTTCTAGGATTGCTTGATAGGTGATGAAAGTTAGGAGGAATGCTAGTAAAAATCTAATAATACGTTTTTTTCGGGGCGTCATACCGGGTTGAAAATACTCGGGCCATTTGTTAACTAAATAATTTATCATTGACAATTACAACCTCATAAGGTATATAGTTCAGGCGGTAGTATGACGGTTTTTCGAGTTCAGATGTTGGGAGTGTCTAGATTGTCGATCGCCCGTGTCGCCCCTAAAGATGAGCTAGGTCAAGCCTACCATGATACAATTTATGGCGATCGTACTTTTTCCGCAGCCCCCTTCAAACTTGACAAGATTTATTGTTGGCTAACTTTTTGACACCTGATGTCCTGTACTTGTGATTTCTTGCCCGAGGTGGTAGCATACTTCTGCGAAAGCGCGATCGAACAATAATGATGAAAATCGCAGTAATTCTGCCTGTTTACAACGAAGCAAATTGCATAGAGCCAACCTTTGACAGAATTTTAGAATTTACTCAAAAAAATCATGCTTACAATTTTATCATTGTTAATGACGGCTCGACCGACAATACACTGGAAATTATAGAAAACAAACTCAAAGCTTTTCCCACACATCACATAAAACTAATTTCTTACAGCAACCGTCAAGGCAAAGGGTATGCCGTCAAAAAAGGATGCGAAGATGCAGACGCCGACTGCATTTGCTTCATGGATGGCGACTTAGCATACTCCCTCGAACATCTCGAACCCTTAGTAGAAAAATTAGAAAAATTTGATGTCGTAATTGGTTGCCGAAATCTCGATCGAGACAACTTCCGAAATCTTACCTTACTCAGAAAAATAGCTGGCAAAATATTTAACTTAATTTCCAGAGCCATCCTGAATCTACCATATAGAGATATGCAAGCCGGACTCAAAGGCTTCAAGAAAATACCAGCCCAAGAAATATTTAAAAGACAAACAATTACCGGGTTTTCCTTTGATGCAGAACTGCTGTTTTTAGCTCACAAAAAAGGATATACAACTGGTGAGATACCCGCCCGAGTTTCACAAGAACATCTCTACAAACTTTCTCAAGTCAACATACTTAAAGATTCCCTAAAAATGCTGATCAGCTTGTTTAAAATTAGATACAACGACCGCGCAGGCTACTATGAATAAATCAATATTGTTGAGTTTTGATCTAGAAGAATTTGACATCCCCGAAGAATACGGTCAAC
>NZ_JAEQCB010000329.1:0-1200 GCF_020738785.1 Microcoleus sp. PH2017_05_CCC_O_A
ACTTTATTCTAGAAATCCTGTTGCCATTTTGTAGAAATTGGGTAAAATCAAACAAGGAGGTGATGCAAGTGTTCAATCTGACTTATGAATTCAAATTGAAACCCACAAAAACACAAGTAGCAATATTTGAGGATTGGTTGGAACAATGTCGCAAGGTATATAATTATGCCCTGCAAGAACGTAAAGATTGGTATAATTCCCGAAAATGTCGGATTGACGCTTGTTCCCTTCGCTCGGAATTCATCATCAGAGCTGACACACCCAGACCAACTTACTCAACTCAATGTAAAGCCTTAACTGCATACAGGAAAACCAGCCCTGCATTACAACGTATCAATGCTCAAGCTTTACAACAAGTGCTGCGCCGACTAGAAAAGGCATTTGTAAGTATGTGGGAACAAAACCACGGATTTCCCCGATTCAAAAAAAGGGGAACCATGAGGTCTTTTGTGTTTCCACAACTAAGTTTAAACCCCATTCAAAATAGTAGTGTCAAACTGCCTGTAATTGGCTGGGTAAGATTTTGGCAATCCCGAGCGATTCCCGATGGTGGAATTATTAAGCAGGCACGGGTAGTAAATCGTGCATCCGGCTGGTATCTAATGCTGACCGTTGTCTTTTAGTCAAGCGGCCAAGGTTTTTTATAGACGCAGAACGCAAGCTGAAATTGCTGCAAAAACGTGTGAGTAAAAAGCGCAGTGGCTCAAATAATTGGCGCAAAGCTCAGAAAAAAGTTGCTCTTTTGCACGAATACGTTGCTAATTGTCGCTCAGATTGGCATCGCAAAATCTCTCATCAAATTTGCAATGATGTGGGGATGGTATTTGTTGAGGACTTAAATTTAGTTGGACTATCCAGAGGGATGCTGGGCAAGCACTGCTTAGACGCTGGATGGGGTCAATTTTTCACTATTTTGGAACAAACCTGTTGGAAACGCGGGGTGTACTTCCAAAAAGTGAATGCTAAGAAAACCAGTCAGATTTGTCCAAATTGTGGTGTCGCAACAGGCAAAAAAGAGCTTGCTGAGCGTACTCATACTTGCTCAAATTGCGGTTATACAACCGATAGAGATGTTGCAGCAGCTCAAGTAGTTCTAATTAGAGGACTTGCAGCCGTAGGGCATACGGTCAAGATGCTTGCCGAGGGTAAATTCGTCGGAATCCCACTGAAGCAAGAATCCTCTCGCCTTTAGGCAGAGGT
>NZ_JAEQCB010000096.1:0-28897 GCF_020738785.1 Microcoleus sp. PH2017_05_CCC_O_A
ATTCTTTATTAAGCTTTGTTAAATACAGAAGGCGGTTGAAACCGCTACCGACTTATCCCCATGTCTAAAGCCAGGGGCTTGCGTCTCGCTCTTTGGTCAGTCAGCGTCCAGGTCAATACTGACGGTAAAAAAGTTTTAGGTATCGATCATGGTATCGATAATTGGTTAACCTGTGTCAGCAATGCGAACACAAGCTTTATTGTTGACGGAAAACATTTGAAGTCTCTAAATCAGTGGTATAACAAGCGAGTAGCTGCATTGATGGGTGGAAAGCCTAATGGCTTTTGGTCGCATCAATTAGCACGATTAACTGAAAAGCGCAATCGTCAAATGCGTGATGCGGTAAATAAAGCGGCCAAAACAGTTATCAATCACTGCCGAGAAAACCAAATTGGTACTGTTGTTTTTGGCTGGAATAAGGGTCAAAAAAATGGCGTAAATATGGGAGTAAAAATTAATCAGAAATTCGTACAAATTCCTACTGGTAGATTGAAAACTAGAATCTCTCAGCTCTGCGAAAAGTATGGAATTCGATTTACAGAAACAGAGGAAAGCTACACATCAAAAGCTTCATTCGTTGACAATGACTTCCTGCCTACAATCGGTGCAAAACCCGATGGGTGGAAAGAGTCGGGTAGACGAATTAAGCGTGGATTGTATCGAACTGGTTTACAAAACTGGTGTATTAACGCCGACTGCAATGGTGCAGCCAACATTATGCGAAAAGTAGCGACAATGCTAGGTTTTGACCTTAGCGGAGTTGGTAGAGGTGTCTTGACAGCGCCATTAAGGATTGCCATTTGGTAGTGTCTTAAGAATCCCCGTGCGTTCACGCCGGGGAGTGTCAAACTAAGCGCTGCTAACAGAAATTCGGTGTTCTCGGCAAGTTCGATCGTAAATATGATTTAATTCCACAGCCAAGCAAATCTCACCCCGCAGCCATAGCGGTACAACTGGAAGCGTGGAACCCACAGCTAAGTTTTCCTGCCAAATATCTAGGCATTGGTTGCCGTCTCGCTCGATCGGGCGATAAGCTGTAGCATAGAGATCGGCGTCGAAGGGCGAAGCAATTCCTCCCACTAGACGGGCTAACAATTCATTGTGAAGATTTGCCTTCCTAACCGTCACAACATCAACTATTACCAACCCAATTCCCTGTCGCAAATACGTCTCGCACTTTGACACAAAAGCACAGCGATGACTAGAACGATCTTTGTTGGCAGGACTTACTAATTCAATTGCACCTGCTAAAACCGGGCCACCTTCTGTGTTAAAAATATTGACTTGCACAGATTCTGCCACAGGTAAAAAAGGCACGCTTTGTGCTGGGGGCGACATCCAATTGTTTGGTAAATCTATTGGCAAATTAATTACCGTCTCTGGACAATCAAAGTCCGGTAGAGGTTCCTCAAAAGCTGCTACATCAATTTCAATTTCAAACTGCACGTTGGGTTCTGCAAAATAACCTTCGGGTAATTTGGCATTCAAGTCAGATGCAATATAAGTCGCCCAAGCATTGTGAAAGGCGTGCCAGTGACGGCGCGCTGACAGCGGCGGGCGGAAATGATCTTGTAGCACCATATTTTTTTAAGTTAGGGCTAATTAAAATTATAATGTCTAATCGTTGGCAATAACTCAGCAGCAGGCGGAAAGATGAATTTGGTAAATGACAAGGATATTGTCAAACAGTATTTTAACTCGACGGGCTTCGATCGCTGGCAGCGAATTTACGGCGACGGCAAAGTCAATAAAGTGCAGCTAGACATCCGCACCGGGCACCAGAAAACGGTGGATACAGTGCTTAGCTGGCTGCAAGCTGACGGCAATTTGCGCGGGCTTTCAGTCTGCGATGCCGGCTGTGGTGTTGGATCTCTCAGCATTCCTCTGGCTGAGGCTGGGGCAATTGTTTGTGCTAGCGATATCTCTGAAAAGATGGTAGCAGAGGCTTATGATCGATCGACAGCCGTTCCCGGCAAGATGTACAACATCTCTTTCGCCGCCCAGGATTTGGAAGCTTTAACCGGCAAATTTCACACGGTTATTTGTTTGGACGTGCTGATCCACTATCCTCAAAGTAAGGCTGCGGAAATGATCGCTCACCTAAGTTCGATCGCCCAATCGCGACTAATTCTCAGTTTTGCCCCCAAAACCTTAGCACTTACGGCGCTCAAAAAATTTGGCGAACTTTTCCCCGGCCCGAGCAAAACTACCCGCGCTTACCAGCACCGCGAAGCTGATATTATCAAAATCCTAGAAAGCAACGGTTTTGTTGTTAAAAGAACAGCCATGAATAGCACTAGCTTTTACTATTCGCGCTTGCTGGAAGCTGTACGCAAATAAACTAGAAATATCTGCAAAAAGCTGATTTATCATAAATAGGGTGTGCAGTACGTAGTTGCGCTTGGGCGCTCTTTCATGAAAGAGCGCTGAAGCGCAACTACGTACCTAGAGGAGCGATCCATATTCTGGGATTCATTGATAGGGAAACCGCAGATAAACGCAGATGATTTCAATATAGTTTGTGAATGAATGCAACTCAAGTCTATTTATGTTCACCAATTACCAATTACCAATTGCCCATTAAAAAAATACTATGTCAACCCTAATCCTAACGCGCATTTTTATAGCAGTCGCAGCCGTATTCGGAGGTTTGTCGGTTGCGGGCGGGGCTTTTGCCTCCCATGCTTTGAAAAACCAATTGAGCGATCGAGCTTTAGGCATTTTTGAGACCGGCGCCCGCTATCAAATGTACCACGCCCTGGCTTTATTACTCGTCGCTTTATTATTAAGCCGCGCCCCAGAGTCTGAAACTTTTTTTGCAGTGGCTGGATGGGCTTTTATTGTCGGCACGATAGTCTTTTCAGGTAGTTTGTACGCCCTGAGTTTGACTGACATCAAATGGCTGGGTGCAATTACGCCTGTGGGCGGAGTTGCTTTTATTGTCGGTTGGGGCTGTTTGGCTGTTGCAGCTTTGACTTTCAAGTAACGAGTTGATCGATTTTGAGGCAATTACCAATTACCGATTCCCCATTACCGATTCCCCATTACCGATTCTCAATTCCAAATTCCCGATTCCCGATTCCCAATTCTCTAATTGTCAAAGACATCGCTGGAAAACATATCTGTCACAGTCCGCAAGTAAGGTAAAAATACCATAACATCGGCAGCCGGGAGGCGATCGGATATTTCCCAAAACAAAATTAGCAGCATATCCTGCACTAATTCCCAACTTACATGAAGTCTCGGGTACAGCATCACGCAGATTGGAAACAATTCTTGCTGTACCGGGCGAATACTTTCTTCCAAAACGCACCAGCACAAATAACTTTGAAAAATCTCGACATCCCGAATGCCAGAAATTTTGACCTGCGGATCGGTCAAATAACCGCTGCTGCTGCGGTATCCTGGATGCTGGGAACTAGCCCGAGCGTACACTGCACTAGCAATCTGAGTTGTCTGCTGCAACAAATGCTGAACGGCTAAGAGAGCTTTTGAATTCGGGGTATGATCCGCCGCAGCATCGTTAATCTCTCCGTGGGGAATGTGCAGATAGTCATCTATAACTTTTAAGTAGGGTGCAAATTCCGATCGCTCTGACTCCGAAAGGCATCCTAACAAGATTTTGCTAGTGTATTGAAACTCCAACGTCACAAATCCCAGCACTAACGGATCTGTGTCTGAGTATTTCCGTCTTACTTGGACAATATCTTTTCCCACCAGCACTGACAAGCGGAAAACAGGTTCCCTATCGCCGTAAGCGTCTATTGCTTTCCGATATAAGCTGCGAGTGTCGGCGACAATTTCTTCTTGATTAATTAAGCTAGGATCGATCGCGTGTCGCTCTATTTGTTCCCCTAAAAGTGCCTCTACTTTATTCCAAGCTATCTGGCTGGCAACTTTCAGAGTATCTGTCAATTTGTCAACTATTTTGGCTCGATTGCCATCAAAATTGCTTAAATCTCGGCTCTCGGAGATTTGCTGATGTGTTTGGTTTTCTCGTCCCGCTACTGTACTGTAATATTTTTTTGCCCAGCTAACTGCCAAGGAAGAAATGCTAACTCCTTTAGCCCCTGGGATCTTGTGAATGTCCGATTCCGTAATAGCCTGTGACGCAAAACTGTCGTCCTGTTGCAGTTCGTCGCCCACTGATAAAAACTTTGAAGATAGTTGTGAAATACCAGCCATGAGAAACCTCGTTGTTTTATAAAGCCGTACCCGATCGATTCCCCTAATTTTTAAAGTTACTAAATATAATCTTCTGCATTTATACCCTGACAGTCATCCGCCATTGTGCTTAAAACTATGAGCCATTTGGCTGCACTGCATCCATCCTATATAACTTGCACGTTAATAACGCTATTTATTGTGCGCTCGATCACAGTCACTATGCGATCGTAACCGATTTTTTTTCTTTACCTGTAAAGACGGCAAAAATAAATTCAATTTGTTTTAAAAGCTCAGAATTAAACTCTAGTCTGCCTTGAAAAAACTGCTCTTTGAGATATTTTATCTTTGTTTTGTCGCTTATGTCGATCGCCCTACGTTCTCAAAGAATCTAGGCTACATCACGATCGAGCGGTGACTTTGATTGATTTATTTTTTTATGTGAAGCCCAAAAAATTTGTCTGACATTCGTTAGGAAACCTTAACACATTCAACGAGCGGCATTTATAAATAAATTATTAAATTTGAGATGAGAATCAGATTTATGTGAGTTTTGTGAATACTATTGCCAGAGCGATTTTTTGGCGCTGGTTTTTTGAGCTTCCTCAACCGCCGACAATCGATCGCCATTCATTCGATCGCCCAACCACCATTCAAAACCGGAATCTCGATCGACTCACCCGATCGTCCCCACACTCTACAAACTCTGGCTAGTTGCAGTCCTCTGCCGGAAGAGGTACCTTGCCCCTACAACGATAGGAGTGGGTTTCAATGCCTCACGGGCGATCGATCCTAACAAACAGCACGGCCAGTACATCTTTAAGGCTATGGCTTCGGGTAGGATTAGTAGGACGAGAGGAAGTGGATAAAGTCAGGAACTCAGGGCTAAAGCCACGCTCGCTTGTAAGAAATTACAAGCTATTCTGACCAGCCTAAGTCTTAACTGACTACGTTTTTTGAGTCACGACACCCTGGGATGCGTAGCTAGTCCCCTGCTCTGTCATCTGCAATTAAACAGTTTTAAAGTCACTGAAACAGTGTTGCAGGTCTAACAAGCTCTTAAAACATTGGCGAAGCTAACATTACTCGAAAGAGAAAACCGGAGGGCAACCATACCCTCCACCCCGCAAGGGGACGCCCAACAAAGGGCAACCCATTATGCGTACAGGATTGTGAAGCTTGAGATGGTAATTGTCCCATTGAAAGTACACCACAAAAGTACACCGAGCCAAACAATTCCCTTGCGCGGTAATGGAAAGATTCAAGGCGATTGAAATCGCCGAGCCGTTTTCCTCTCAGGACTAAAGTCACTGATTTTCCCACTTACCGAAATTTTCTATGAGCGCCAGCAATTCAACAGAAGAAATCAAGTTCGGAACCGATGGGTGGCGGGGACTGATTGCCCATGACTTTACTTTTGCCAACGTGCGAAAAGTCACCCGGGCGATCGCCAGCTACCTCGAAACCGCTTACACCAAAGACCGTCCAGTGCTAGTATCCTACGATACCCGCTTTCTGGCAGACGAGTTCGCCCGCACGTCGGCGGAAGTCTTGGCAGATTTGGGATGGACTGTCATGGTAGTCGATCGAGATTGCCCGACACCAGTCATCGCCTACAGTGCCAAGCATCTCAACTCCGCAGGCGCCCTGATGTTTACGGCTTCGCACAATCCCGCACCTTACTGCGGCATCAAATACATCCCCGACTACGCAGGACCGGCAACCCCGGAAATTACGGATACCATTGTGGCAAATATTACTGGTGCTTCTGATGCCCCAGCCATAGGCAGCCACAACGATAAAATCTCCACTTTTGACCCGAAACCTGAATATCTGAAGTTTCTTTATACTTTGATTGATGTGGAGCGGATTCGCTCTGCTAAGTTGAAGGTGAAGTACGACGCCCTCTATTCGACTTCTCGCGGCTATCTAGACGAAGTTTTGGTACACTGCGGCTGCGATTTGGAAAGTTTTCACACTTACCGCGACGTGCTGTTTGGGGGCGGAATGCCTGAGCCCAAGGGCGAACAGTTAGTCGAGTTGGTGGAAGCTGTTAAGAAGGATTCAGCCGATTTAGGTTTGGCTACGGATGGCGATAGCGATCGCTTTGGTATTGTTGATGAGTTGGGTAATGTCTTGACTCCGAATACTGTACTGTTGCTGTTGGCGCGTCACTTGGTTAAGAATAAAGGCTTGACTGGGGCGATCGTCCGTACCGTCGCAACTACCCACTTGCTAGATAATATGGCCGCCAAATACGGTTTAACAATCTACGAAACCGCAGTTGGCTTTAAATACATCGGCGAAAAGATGCGAGAAACAGCCGTGCTCATCGGTGGCGAAGAGTCTGGTGGTTTGAGCGTTTTGGGTCACATCCCCGAAAAAGACGGGATTTTGGCTGATATGCTAGTTGCTGAGGCGATCGCCTACGAAGGCAAACCGCTATCTCAGCTAGTAGAAGAAGCCATCAAAGAAGCCGACGGCCCCCTGTACAACAAACGCTTGGACTTACACCTAGAAGAAGCGCACAAAGCAGCCGTTTTGGACTCTTTTACCAAGAATCCACCCACGGAAATAGCGGGTATTGGCGTTAAGGAAATCGGCCGCAAAGACGGGATTAAACTGTATCTTGAAGACGGCGGTTGGGTATTGCTGCGGCCTTCGGGAACGGAACCTTTGATGCGCGTTTACATGGAAACCAACTCTGTGGAAAAAGAAACCAAAGTTGCCGAGTACATGGAAAAGGTAATTGCCAAGTTAGAACCTGCTTAAGTTTCAATTTATCCTAATGCGGGGTTTTTCTCCTAAGCTTTGAGATTGTAGGGTGCGCGCCGCGCACCTTACGTATTTTTGATAGATCTTGCCAAGCTTATGAACATTATATATCTGGTATTACTTCGTTTCCAATTACTTAAATTATCTGCGTCGCATCTGTGTTTATCCGTCTGACATCTGCGGTTTCTGTACCAATCAAAGACTTATGCAATCGGTATATTAATCATCAATACTTGTCCGCCACCATTGACAAACAAATCAAAATTATCAGTATTCGATCGCACTTTAAAATCTTTCCATCAAATCTTTTTCTGCGGCATAAACATCTCGTAGCTGTTGCAGCCCTGAAGCAGAAATCACCGATTTAAGTTTAGCTACCAACATTCCCCACTCCAGCAAGCTGTCAACTGACACAGCCTCTTTGAACTTGTGCGTGTAGAATTTAGTCCAAAAGGCCGGTGCTAGCTTGCTTTTCCAGCGTTTGTACCATCTGCCAAAATCTTGAGGGGAAGGCGGATTGACTCGTAAGATTGGGGGAAAATCGGCGTAGCTGACAAACCGGCTGATGCCTTTGGCGTGGACATACACCATGTAGCGGCAGCATTCGATCCGGTAAATGTCGTCTGTTGAGATGTTGAACAGCAGTGCTACTGTGTCTTCTGTGACGAATCTCGCCAGCGGATGCAGGATTGGAGATTTGTGAATTATCTTGGATTCTGCGATCGTCCGCGATTTTGCCGGAGTTTCTGATATCATGGCTAGTATACCTCTGGATATGGTTAGTAGACTTCTGGATATGGCAAATGCGCTTTTGATAGAAAGAAATAATCTGTCTAGATTGAGTTTTTAAGACGATCGCCCTTTAGTTTTCGAGGCCGGGGGGCGATCGGCTTTTTACACATACAATTATACGACGCAATTGCATCAACTGTCAAGCATGGGTTTAGTCAGGCTAAAAATTCGGGAACTAGCTGCTGAGAAGGGTTGGACGCTTAAGGAAGTATCCGATCGTTCTGGGGTAATTTATAGCACCGTCAGAAGCTATGCTCGTCGTCCTGAAATGGCAATGGTTGACTTTACTTGCCTGCGGAGGTTAGCTCGAACTTTTGATGTGATGATTGAGGATTTGGTTGAGGTTTTGGAGGAATAGGGCGATCGCTCTTAGTTGTCCAGACGTGAGCCGATCGCTTTTTCAGATATCTAATATTAAACGACAGCAGATTGTCATTTGTCAAGTAAGTATGAGTAAAGGCTTAGTGAGGTTGCGGATTCGGGAGTTTGCAGACCAGAATGGCTGGACACTTAAGGAAGTTTCAGATCGATCGGGCGTTGGTTACAGTACCATTAGGAACTACGCCCAATGTCAAGGCATGACAACCGTTAACTTTGCCTACCTGCACAGGTTAGCTCGGACTTTTGATGTGATGATTGAGGATTTGGTGGAGATTTTGGAGGAATAGGTCGATCGACCTTTCTACCTTTCCACTATAAACCTCACGCTGCGTCTTGTCAAGACGCGCTTAAACGTTTTGCAACGCAGCTAGAAACTCAGCTTAAAGGTGCTAAGATTTAGTCAAAGTTGTTAATCTCCCGTTAGTTTTGTGACTAGAGCCAGTACCGCGATCGGAGTCAGCCCCATCATCAAGGATATAGTGCAGAAAAAGGCGCTAGCAACCCGACTAACGCTGAAGGAAATTATATATGTCGGGATGCTGGCGATCGACGAGTTGGACGAAAAGCGCCTGCAAGAGTTGGCGGACAAGGTGCATCAAATGCAGGTAAATGGAGAGATTTGAGGGGTTGAGGGCGATCGGGCTTTTGGTGAAAAGAGGGGAATGCGATTCAGTCCGCTCCTACAGAATAGTTGTGCCGCTGTCAAGGATTGTAGTCCATTAAGCTCAAATATTTCAAGCCAATCCAATCACCGCGTGCGGTACAGCCAAACTTGTATCCGCATCCTACATCCCAGAAGCAAAACATATATTGTTTTTGGTCTTGCAGGTATTCATGCACTAACTGATTAGTAGGTTCCTCCTCAGAAAAGTCAAGATAATTTATATTGAAATAGTAAATGTCATCATCCAAAAACTTGCCTACCTTCAGAGCTTTTTCAATTGCTGTAGCTTCCTCAGAAGCTGCTGTACAAAAAATCTGATGATGGTGGCTGTATTCGTTGTAGTAACCAGTTACTTGAATAGGTTTAAATTTGGCAATAATTTTGCAAATTTTATCATGTAAATCTTGTGTTACCAAGCTTGGTGAGTCACAGGAAGTTAGTGATGCGAAAGCTGGATGATATGATAACTCGTATCGATTCCAAACTTGATCCGGAACGGTAGGAGCAAGACAAATCCAGTCCGAATCTGGAGTTTGACCAACAATTATATAAATCTTAAATTGGCCCGACCCCCGACGATAGTTGAGGCTACTTTGAATACTCCTCAAACTGTAAACTTTAAGATTCTGCAAACTATTTTTTAAGAAGTATGCTAAAGCATTGTAATACTGGAAATGCTGTGATTGTAAATATGGATTCCAGGATTTATCTTTACGTTTTCGTCGAGGTGGTGCGTATTCATAGCCAGGATATTCCTTGGGGTCAATGGGCAATCCACGTCGCTCGATCCCTTTCCACGCTGTAATCGCTCGATCTAAGTCTGCAAGCTGAACAAAGCCTTCTGAGACTAAAAGATTCCAGGCATTTAGGCTTCCTCTACGCTCTGTATCCCACCAAAATGGGTTCAAACTTTTCGCATAGTTTTTGAACTTGTTGATTAGTTCCTCTGTCTCAGGGTGCATATGACTATGTGAACTACCTAAATCCTCATGTTAAAGATAGAGAATGCGATCGTACTTTTATTCCTGCTTGACAGACTCAGCCAACCGCTTCGCATTCTCCCGCCGATAAACATTAATCGGACTGTTGCGAATATCAGCTTCAACCATTGCAATTAGTTCATCTAGTGTTTGAGTCCAAGCTTCCAGCATTCGGTTGCTGTCCCGAAGCATAGCAACAGTTTGCTTAACTTTCTCTGGATCGGGGAGTTTGGGTGTTTCACTCATGGCAGGTTAAAATCTCTTTTCGCTTCCTGGATAGTGGCTTCGATCGCATCGGCGTCAGCTTCTGCTTGCTCAATAGTTTGACCTACTGAATTCGGCGTAGCAGAAGAAAATTATCTAAAGATTTGCCATATCTGCTGTGTTGACAACCAAATTACAGCGATCGCTCCCAAGTATAATGTCACAATATCAAAACCTAAAAGGGTTTCCAATTCTTTCAAAGTAATGGCTCGGTATATCAAGCTACAACTTGATATAATCGCTGTTGTAGCCAAAGCTAAATTCATAAAGTCTGCCAACTTGAAAACAATAGGTCTACGGCGAACATATAACGAACTGATACCTAAAACTATGGTCACAAATGTTAAACAAGCCCAGCTAGAGACTAAAATTTGGTTCTGACTCATTTAACATCCCTACTATCTTCTGTCCTATCGGACGATCGAGAATTTCTCCCGTACCACAATCCAAGGGCAGCACCAGCTACAGCACCGGGTACAGCACCAGGTATTCCAACCACCATATTTCCGATTAAAGCACCGCCTGATGCCCCAACAATCATCTGATTTCCAATGGTCTGAATAAGTTTTTGTCTGTTCTCCGTTTTATCATCTGAAATAGTCCCTAATTCTTGACAAATCGCTTTCATTTCGGCTGCAAATTCTGCATCTTCATACATTGCCACTTGTAAATACACAGCAACTTGCTGCAAATCAGATTTTGAACCATGTTCAGCAGCAAATATAGCACTTCCTGCTTTTGGGTTTTCTTTTAACTTATCGGTAATCCTTTGACGCAACCGACTTATTGTAAGGTTTTGGCTTTCGGTGAGTTCACCCACAGCAACTTTAGGATCAGAGGGGAAAGCCCATAAGACGAGGTTAATGACGATTAAATTCAATGATTCCATAAAAATTTTATAACTTTTAACACAATTTTGTCTGCTTCTATTGTACAAAATTCCACAATAAAATTCAAAAAATCCCCCGCCCGAAGGCAGGGGATTTAATTTAATTACCTAGAAACCAGAGTTCAGAGTTATCCGAATTTCCCGGCCGTCGAGGCAATTACAAAGGCTGCGTAAGTGAAGACGTTGCCCACAGTAAAGTGAACTAAGCCAACCAAACGACCTTGGACGATCGACAAAGCAACAGGCTTGTCTTTCCAGCGAACCAAGTTGGCCAAAGGAGTGCGCTCGTGAGCCCAAACCAAGGTTTCGATCAACTCTTGCCAGTAACCTCTCCAAGAGATCAGGAACATGAAACCAGTTGCCCAAACTAGGTGTCCGAATAAGAATATCCAGGCCCAGACTGACAGGTTGTTAGTACCATACGGGTTGTAACCGTTGATCAACTGAGAAGAATACAGCCAGAGGTAATCGCGGAACCAGCCCATCAGGTAGGTAGAAGACTCATTGAACTGAGCCACATTACCTTGCCAGATGCCTAGGTGCTTCCAGTGCCAGTAGAACGTTACCCAAGCTAGGGTGTTCAACATCCAGAAGACAGACAGGTACATCGCATCCCAAGCAGAGACATCGCAGGTACCGCCACGGCCGGGGCCGTCGCAAGGGAAAGCATAACCGAAGTCTTTTTTGTCCGGCATCAGCTTAGAACCGCGTGCATCCAGAGCGCCCTTGACCAAAATCAAGGTGGTGGTGTGCAAGCCAAGTGCGATCGCATGGTGAACCAAGAAATCGCCAGGTCCGATCGCCAAGAACAGAGAATTTGTACTACTGTTGATTCCTTCCAACCAGCCTGGGAGCCATACGTTGCCGTAGTTTGGCCAAGCAGTCGCCGCAATGCTGTCTGGGTTAGAAAGTAGCACGTCCATGCCGTACAGAGCCTTCCCGTGAGCAGCTTGGATGAACTGTGCGAACACTGGTTCAATCAAGATTTGCTTTTCAGGAGTTCCGAAAGCGACTACAACGTCGTTGTGAACATACAAGCCGAGAGTGTGGAAGCCCAAGAACAGCGACACCCAGCTCAAGTGAGAGATAATCGCTTCTTTGTGCTGCAACACGCGATCGAGCACGTTGCCTTTATTAGCTTCAGGATCGTAGTCCCGCACCAAGAAGATAGCTCCGTGGGCGAAAGCACCGACCATGATGAAACCAGCAATGTACTGGTGGTGCGTGTACAACGCAGCCATTGTCGTATGATCCTGCGCTATGAAAGCGTAAGGAGGCATCGCGTACATATGCTGAGCGACCAAGGAGGTGATTACACCTAAAGCAGCGAGGTGAAATGCCAGTTGGAAGTGCAGCGAGTTGTTGTAGGTTTCGTAAAGGCCTTGGTGAGGCAGGTTGAACTGACCTTCACTCTTACCGCCTACCAAACCAGCTTTTGAATCCAACATCTCTTTGATGCTGTGACCGATACCGAAGTTAGTCCGGTACATATGACCGGCAACGATAAACAGAACTGCGATCGCCAAATGGTGATGAGCAATGTCTGTGAGCCACAGGGATTCTGTTTGAGGGTGGAAGCCGCCCAAGAAAGTCAGAATTGCAGTTCCAGCGCCTTCGGCAGTACCGAATACGTGGCTTGCTGCATCTGGGTTCTCGGCGTATACGCCCCAGTTACCAGTGAAGAACGGAGCCAAACCAGCCGGGTGAGGAGGGGTAGACAGGAAGTTTTCCCAACCTACGTGCTGTCCGCGAGATTCGGGGATAGCGACGTGAACCATGTGACCAGTCCAAGCCAAAGAGCTGACACCGAACAAACCAGCCAAGTGGTGGTTGAGGCGAGATTCAGCATTCTTGAACCAAGACAAGCTCGGGCGGTACTTCGGCTGGAGGTGCAACCAACCTGCGAACAGCATGACAGAAGCCAACAGTAGCAAGAAGATAGCTCCTTGATACAAGTCGCCATTTGTCCGAACCCCTTGGGTGTACCACCAGTGGTAAACACCAGAGTAGGAGATGTCCACTGGGTTAGAAGCGCCCGCTTGAGTGAAAGCTTCTACTGCTGGAGCACCGAATTGAGGGTCCCAAATCGCGTGAGCGATCGGGCGGACGTTTAGAGGGTCTTTAATCCACTGTTCAAAGTTACCTTGCCATGCTACGTGGAACAGGCTGCCCGAAGTCCACAAGAAAATGATTGCTAGGTGGCCGAAGTGAGAAGCAAAAATCTTTTGGTAAAGATTTTCTTCGGTCATGCCATCGTGGCTTTCAAAGTCGTGCGCTGTGGCAATCCCGTACCAGATCCGCCGTGTGGTCGGGTCTTGGGCAAGGTCTTGGCTAAATTTTGGAAATTTCGTTGCCATAAGCCTTGATTAATCCTGAATCCTGAACGTTGAAGAGGTTCGGTTCCGAGGTTTGGATTCTGGGTTTGAGATTGCTCCCAAATCCTGAATCCAAAACCTAAAGGTAGTTTACCCTACCGAGATGATTCGCGCTAGGAAAAATGCCCACGTAGTGACAATTCCTCCCAGGAGGTAGTGAGCTACACCCACTGCCCGACCTTGAGTAATGCTCAGAGCGCGAGGCTGAATCGAAGGAGCTACCTTGAGCTTGTTGTGAGCCCAAACAATGGACTCAATCAGTTCTTGCCAGTAGCCGCGGCCGCTGAACAGGAACATCAAGCTAAAGGCGAACACGAAGTGTCCTGCTAGGAACATCAGACCGTAGGCCGACAGTGCCGAACCGTAGGACTGAATTACTTGAGAAGCTTGCGCCCACAAGAAGTCCCGCAGCCAGCCGTTAATCGTGATCGCACTTTGTGCGAAGTTGCCGCCGGTGATGTGAGAAATTGTGCCGTCTGGCGATACTGTTCCCCACACGTCCGACTGCATTTTCCAGCTAAAGTGGAAAATCACGATCGAGATGCAGTTGTACATCCAGAACAAGCCGAGGAACACGTGATCCCAACCGGAGACTTGGCAGGTACCGCCACGGCCTGGGCCGTCGCAAGGGAACCGGAAGCCTAAGCTGCCTTTGTCAGGAACCAAGCGAGAACTGCGTGCGAACAACACGCCTTTCAAAAGAATCAGAACTGTAACGTGAATGGTGAAAGCGTGGATGTGGTGGATCATGAAATCCGCCGTACCCAACTCGATCGGCATCATCGCTATTTTGCCACCGACTGCTACTGCACCGCCGCCAAAAGCGTGGCTGACGATTTCCATAGCATTAGGCGCTGTGTTACCTGGTGCCAAAGCGTGGATATTTTGTACCCATTGGGCAAATATCGGACGCAATTGGATACCGGTATCTGAGAACAAATCTTGAGGACGACCGAAAGCTCGCATTGTATCGTTGTGAACGTACAAACCGAAGCTGTGGAAGCCTAAGAATATGCAAACCCAGTTAAGGTGAGAGATGATTGCATCTCTATGGCGGAGTACGCGGTCGAGCAAGTTATTAACGTGCTGAGCCGGATTGTAATCCCGCACCATGAAAATTGCTGCGTGAGCTGCTGCTCCAACAATCAGGAATCCGCCAATCCACATGTGGTGGGTGAACAGGGATAGCTGAGTTGGGTAGTCAGTCGCGATGTACGGATACGGAGGCATCGCGTACATATGGTGAGCCACGAGGATGCTGATAGAGCCCATCCAGGCCAAGTTCCACGACAGTTGGGCGTGCCAAGACTGCGTGAAGATTTCGTACATCCCCTTGTGGCCTTCGCCAGTGAAGGGGCCTTTGTGAGCTTCCAAAACTTCTTTGAAGCTGTGGCCAATGCCCCAGTTAGTACGGTAGAAGTGTCCGGCGATGATGAACAACACTGCCAACGCTAAGTGATGGTGTGCTGTATCGCTCAGCCACAAACCGCCTGTGGTGGGGTTCAGACCACCTTTGAAAGTCAGGAAGTCGCTGTAGGCGCCCCAGTTGAGGGTGAAGAAGGGCGTTAAACCTTGAGCAAAGCTGGGGTAGATGTCAGCCATCAAGGCTGAGTTGAAAAGCCACTCGTGTGGCAGTGGGATATCGGCAACTGTTTTAATCAGTTTGCCACCTACTGTCAACGGTGAGCCTGCATCGATCGCGTCCATGCAAGCGTTGATCGGCAGAGCAACGTGAATTTGTTGTCCTGCAAAGCCCAAGCATCCGCAGCCTAGCAAACCTGCCAAGTGGTGGTTCATCATCGATTCTACGTTCTGAAACCATTCCAGTTTCGGAGCGCGGACGTGATAGTGGAACCAACCGGCAAATAGCATCAGGGCTGCCATTACCAAGGCGCCGATCGCAGTGCAATATAGCTGGTATGAGTTAGTGATGCCGTTGGCGCGCCACAGTTGGAACAAACCAGAGGTGATCTGAATCCCGTGAAAGCCGCCGCCTACATCTGCATTTAAAATTTCTTGACCAAAAATCGGCCAAACCACTTGAGCGCTGGGCTTGATGGCTGTAGGATCTGTCAGCCAAGCTTCGTAGTTGGAGAATTTAGCGCCGTGGAAATATGCGCCGCTCAACCATACGAAAATTACTGCCAAGTGGCCGAAGTGAGCGCTAAAGATTTTGCGCGAAACGTCTTCTAAATCACTTGTATGACTGTCGAAGTCGTGAGCGTTAGCGTGGAGGTTCCAAATCCAAGTGGTGGTTTTTGGCCCCTTAGCTAGAGTGCGATCGAAATGACCTGGTTTTGACCACTTCTCGAAGGAAGTTGGAACCGGATCTTTATCGACTACTACTCTAACTTTTACCTCTCGCTCTGGAGGACTAATGGTCATGAAGACTCTCCTCTCGATAAGACAAGGAACGAGAACTGAATACTGTATCTGACACTCCCCACGCTTAATTAGGCGGGGGATTCTCGGTTCCCCGAAACAGCTTGCACTTCGCTCTTTCCAGAGTTACACGCAGGTCGATCGTCTCCCCAAGCATTTTGCTTCTTTGTAAAGAAGCCAGTTCCCCAGTGTCGCTAACAATGTCCCTGGGTACTGCCAACTCTTCTCGCCAGAGCTGCCGATCGCCTCCTTGATTCAGGTTTGATGCGGCTGCTCCTTTTGAGGGAGTTTTATGAATTATAAGCCTGCTAGAGAAGTATTAATCGCTTGTTAACAATACTTAAAAAAGCCTCAATTCTTGATGCAATTACCCCCTTTAATTTCCACAGTCCCTCAAAAAAGTCAAGGGGTATTGCCATTAAGTTTACAAAACTCAAAGATAAAGCAATTGAGGAATACTCATTTATAGAGAGATGTTTAAGAAAATGGCTGGGGCAGTTATTAGTGGGATCGGATTGGTTGCCGGCACAGCCTGAATCCGCGACACAGGGGGCCCCCCAATTGCCGATCGGCAATTCGGCAATACTAAATTCAGTTTTGGGCTATAGTTCCCTATGAGAAGGCTTCTAGGAGTATAGTTGCGTGATTGGCATCAATTGGCAGAGAACGGTTGCAGGCAGGCTGCTGGCATTGTTTGCAGCAGCAGTATTGATTTTGGGTGTAGCAAGTTGTGGCGCGGGCCATCCCTCCATGCCCAAATCAGGAAACAAGAGCGGCTCAGCTACCGCCGAGGTAAACAGAATCTCAGAGGTTTCTCCCCCAGAAGCCATTCAACAACTGCGTCAGGCTCTAGAAATTTACCAGCCTCAAATAAGTATTTTGAATCCAAAACCTGACGAAGTGCTTCAGGATATAAATGTGTCTGTTAAGTTCCAAGTCAAGGACTTCCCCATTTTCAAAGAAGCAAACTTGGGTTTGGGGCCCCACCTGCAAGTTTTATTAGACAACCAACCTTATGCAGCAGTTTACGACATCAACCAAACTTTAACGCTCTCCAACTTAGAACCCGGAACCCATACCCTGCGGGTGTTCGCAGCTCGACCTTGGGAAGAAAGCTTTAAAAACGAAGGTGCTTTGGCCCAAACCACCTTTCACATTTTTACCAAAACAGAGGACAACAAGCCCGATCGCACATTGCCCCTACTAACGTACAACAGCCCGCAAGGCAGCTACGGGGCAGAACCAATCCTGCTCGATTTTTACTTGACAAATGCGCCTTTGCACCAAGTGGCTCAAGCAAATTCCCAAGATGACATACTCGATTGGAAAATTCGAGCCACAGTGAACGGGGAAAGTTTCGCGATCGACCAGTTGCAACCTATATATCTTAAAGGATTCAAACCCGGGAAAAACTGGGTGCAGCTAGAATTAATCGACGAACAGGGAAATACCGTCAAAAACGCCTTTAATAATACAGTCAGACTGATAGATTACCAACCCCAGGGGCAAGATACTTTTTCTAAATTAGTGCGGGGCGAGATCACAGTAGCAGAAACTCGCGGTATAGTCGATCGCAGCTACCAAGTACCAACCCCAACCCCGACACCCGAACCGACACCCGAACCGACACCCGAACCAACACCCGAACCGACACCGACACCTGCATTAGAAAAAACACCAGTAGCCGAACCCTCACCAGCGGTTCCAGAAACCCCAGCTACCGAGCCGAGCTTAGAGCCAAAAGTTGCTCCCGTTCAAACAATAGAACCGACACCAACAGCAACCCCCCAACTCGAAGCACCAAAACTTGTAGAACCAGTTCAAGTCATAGAACCGACACCGACACCGACAGCAACCCCACAGCTAGAAACCCCCAAAGTTGTGGAACCATACCCGTTAAAATAATAGAGCCAAAACCAACACCATCTCCCGAAACACAAAAACAAGAATACAAAGGATACTACAATCGGTTCCGCAACTTTTTGAATCAAGTTACCGAACCTACCGATCCTTCAGTACAGACAGCCCTGCCAGAAATAACAGACAAAGCTCCTGTGCCTAAATTAGTCGCTCCTGCCATACCAGAAGCATCTCCCAATCTAATAGCACCAGCGCCGTCAGTTATCGATCCCCAAAGCGCCGAATTAGAAGTTCCAGAAACAACAGTTTCCAAACCATAAAACATACCCAAATCCGAAGAAAAAGTCGAATTTGAAACCTAAAAAATATTTCAGAATTCATCTGCGTGCATCAGCGTAAATCCGCCTACATCTGCGGTAAAAAAAACTCAGGGAAATCGAACATGACCTATCTCGAAACAGCAGCCAAATTTTATAGCGACGTTGCCGAAACTCCCCAAATTGGACTGTGCTGCGTCCAAAGCAGTCCCTTGCAACTCCCATTATGTCGGCGTCGGCGGCGGATTGGAAGCACTGCAATTTGCTTATTTTTCTAGGCACAATGGATCGGTTATTGCCGTCGATCCGGTTGCAGCAATGCGAGAAGCGGCTGCACGCAACTTGCAAATTGCCGCCCACGAAAATGATTGGTTTGACGAGAGTTTTGTGGAAATTATAGAAGGCGATGCTTTTGCGTTGCCGGTACCGGATGCTTCTGTTGATGTTGTCGCACAAAATTGCTTGTTTAATATCTTTGAACCTGCGGATTTAGCTAAGGCATTAAAAGAGACCTATCGGGTGTTGAAGCCAGGGGGCAGGTTGTTGATGAGCGATCCGATCGCAACTCGCGCAATTCCGCAGCATTTGAAAGACGATCAGCGCTTGCGGGCTTTGTGTTTGTCGGGTGCTCTGACATACGCAGAATACGTTCAACACCTTGTAGACGTGGGCTTTGGGCAAGTGGAAGTCCGGGCGCGCCGTCCTTACAGGCTGCTGGACAAACACAATTACAAATTGGATGCGGATCTGTTGTTAGAAAGCCTCGATACAGTGTCCTTTAAAGTGGACATCCCCCCGGATGGCGCTTGCATTTTCACGGGCAAGACGGCGATTTATGCGGGGTCTGAAGAGCTGTTTGATGACGGGGCTGGTCACATTTTGCAGCGGGGAGTTCCGGCGGCGGTGTGCGATAAAACGGCTGGGAAGTTGGGGGGATTGATGCCGGATCAGGTGTTGATTACTGATTCGACTTGGCATTATAACGGCGGCGGTTGCTGTTAAATTTATTTCGGAATGGGGAGGTAGCGTTCACCGCAGAGATATAGCGGTTATCAAAAAAGTGAGGTATGCCCACGGAGGCCACGGAGGCCACGGAACCCACGGAGGCCTATCCCCATGAGTACCTCATCTTTTTGAGAAAGGCTATAGCTGCCTCTTTCAAATCTTTATGGTGTATGGGTTATTTGGGAAAATAATTGCAGGGAAAAGCAAGCATAAAATTTAGGAGAAGCAAGAGACGCCAATTGCTGAAGTTGGTTGACAAGCAAGTCCTAATACTATAGTATTCGAGTATGACATATAAGACTATTGACTTATTTTCTGGTGCGGGTGGCTTGACTACAGGATTTCACCTAGCTGGTTTTGAATCTTTATGTGCGATCGAGGTGGATGCTAAAGCCCTAGCGACCTATAAGCACAATTACCCAAACACCAAAATTGTTCATCAGGATATACGCGAGGTCAATCCTTTGGATTTGCGATTATGTTTGGGTTTGCAGAGGGAGGAACTAACAGTGTTGATAGGTGGCCCCCCATGCCAAGGATTTTCAAGAAATATTCCTGCTGACTATCGATATCTTAGCGACTCTCGCAATCAGTTATATCGGACATTTTTAGAATTCGTACAAGAATTTAGACCCATTTACGTTGTTATGGAGAACGTACCTGAAATCTTGAAAGCTTACGGTGGTGTAGTTAAGAATGAAATTATACAACAACTTGAATTGCAAGGTTATAAAGTAACTTATGGATCGCTAAACTCCGCGCATTATGGAGTACCGCAGACCAGATCAAGGGCTTTTTTCGTGGCTAGTTTAGATAAACCACTTCAATTTCCTGAACCTACACACGCTGGCGAGATTAGAAGCGATTACAGAGCTACGAAATCTTGTTACCAACTGAGTCTCCTAAAATCAAACATTTCTTCAGTCGTCACAGTTAGAGATGCGATTGGAGATTTGCCGTCATTGAATGCAGGAGAGGAATATAATGCTGAAGTTTATCCTTTGCCACCCCAAACTGCGTACCAAGCAATGATACGTAATGGAAGTACGAAACTTTTCAATCACGTTGCTCGTGCTTTGAGTCCCATTCAAATGTCAAGAGCGCGTCTTCTTAGTGAAGGGCAAGATGCTAGAGACTTGCCACCTGAATTAGCCCCTAAAAAGCACTATAGCGGTGCATATGGAAGGCTTTACTGGGATAAACCAGCAAGAACTATCACAAGGTGGGTTTTCCATCCAGGATCTGGCAGGTTTTTTCATCCAACCCAAAATCGGACAATTACAATCCGTGAAGCTGCAAGATTGCACTCTTACCCAGATAACTTTCACTTTCTGGGAACGTACACTGATATGGCTTCTCAAATTGGAGAATCAGTACCCCCACTTCTAGGCAAAGTAATAGCTGCATCTATTCTCGAAGTTCACCGTCAAAAGACTGTGTACTGAGTTGATCTTGCAAAGCTGAGAGCACAGTCTGCACATATCGATCAAGTGTAAGACGAGTTCGCTCAACCCTGATGTGAACGGCTTCTGGAGAGATGGTTCTAGCTCTGAAAAGTTGCTTTTGATTCTTGTACCAAACTAACTCTGGCTTACCTGCAATACTGCCTTGTAGCCCTGCTCCTGATTTTCCAGTAACTCTATCAACTGTCCAAGCCCAAGAAAAAGCATTTGGGTCAAGTGGATTAAGAGAGAATTCACAGTAAATATATTCATATCCTCTAATGGTTTTCAGCAATATGCCTTCATAGCTATTGATAATGCTCTGTGCTGCCTGACTCGATATAATTTTCTCGTTCCAATGCTGAACAATAGCTGCTCCTAGTTCAGCAGGTGAGGATTGTTCAGTCAAACCAGGAAAACCAAGTTGGGTAGCCTTTTTGATAACATCTGCTCTCTGAATGACAAACCAAAATGTATTGACAACCGTAAGACTATTCAGTTGAAGAGACTTGAGTGACCAACCAGTTGCAGTCGTGGTGTCAACAGCATCATAGAGGAGTTTGCTACGTCCTAATGCTGGATCTGATAAAGGAATATCCTTGACATAATGAAAAATTGCTTCCCAAGTATAATCCTCTATCGAGCCGATAACTGGAGATGCAATGGTAGTAATAATGGCTTGCCTCAATCTTTCAATTTCGTTTTCTGTCAGCACTCAAGAGTTCCTCTACGGCTCGTAAAAATTCACCCATTGTTATGTCCAGAGCATTTGTAATGTGACTAAGAACCCTCACAGATGGACTTTTCAGCCCTCGCTCAAGCTGGCTGATATAGGTTCTGTGCAGACCTGTGACTTCTGCCAGATATTCCTGTGACCAACGTTTCTCTATGCGACGACGTTGTATTTCTAGTCCTAAAGTTTGGTCTAGTTGGCTAGGTTGCATAGAGAAAGATAGTAAGGTTTTGAATACCAAAGTTCTACAGACTAAAGTATTCAATGCTGCAATATGAACACTGAACTCTCCCCCCTCCTATGCCACAGCCATCTTGCCTATGCCGAAAAGCCCAGATTTAACCAGCTTTTCCCCATCCTCCCAAACTTCTCGCTAAATTAAAGAAGTGTAAAACTTACTCAGCCCGCACCAAGGAGATATCCATGCCTCGCGTCAGAGCACCAGAATTCCCCGTAAAGTACCCCTGGTTGAACACCGAAAAACCTTTATCCATTGCATCCTTAAAAGGGCGCGTCGTCATCCTCGACTTCTGGACTTACTGCTGTATCAACTGCTTGCACGTCCTCCCAGACTTAAAATATCTGGAACAAAAATATAAAGATTCCCTGACGATAATCGGGGTTCACTCGGCTAAATTTGAAAACGAAAAAGATGTAGAAAACATCCGCCAAGCTATCCTCCGCTACGATATCGAACATCCCGTAATCGTAGACAGCGGTATGAAAGTTTGGCAAAGCTACGCGGTTCGCGCTTGGCCGACTTTAATGGTGATCGATCCAGAAAGTTATGTCGTCGGCTTTGTTTCGGGCGAAGGCAATAGAGAAGCACTAGATCAGTTAGTTGGCAAGTTAATTGCTGAATACAAAGATAAAAATGCGATCGCCTTTCAAGAACTTCGCTTCAGTTTAGAAAAACAGCGCAAACCTGTGTCAACACCGCTGGCTTTTCCTGGTAAAGTGCTGGCATTTGCGATCGCGCCAACGGAGGCAAAACAGCTTCACCAACATGAGGCGCTGTTGGGCGAAATGACTGAGGACAATGAATCTTTAGATGAAACTGTACTGCCCGGGCCTGCTAATTCAGTTATCCAAAACTTGGTCGGTTCTTGCTTGTTTATTGCCGATTCGGGACACAATCGAATTGTTGTCAGCAGTACCGAGGGTGAGATACTGCACGTCATTGGTACTGGGAAACCGGGTTTGACTGATGGCAACTTTGAAGAAGCTGAGTTTTTTGCACCTCAAGGTATGGCTTTTGATGCAGAAACTCAAATTCTCTATGTTGCTGATACGGAAAATCACGCTATTAGAACGATCGACTTTACGACTCAAAGGGTGCAAACTGTTGCTGGTACTGGCGAACAAAGTCACGAAATTGCTCCCCGCAGCGGCAAGGCTTTAGAGACGCCATTGAATTCGCCTTGGGATTTAGAAAGAGTTGGCGATCGACTTTTTATCGCCATGGCGGGTTCGCACCAAATTTGGGAGATGCAGTTAGATACTGGTACGATCGCCACTTACGCAGGTATTGGTCGAGAATCCTGTGTTGACGGTAGTCTGGCGGAATCTGCTTTTTCTCAGCCCAGCGGCCTGTCTACGGATCGATCGGAGTTGTTTGTCGCTGACAGCGAAATTAGTTCGATCCGCGCCGTCGGTATCGATGAAGACCCGAAGGTACGCACTGTCTGCGGTAGCGGTGAATTGTTTGGTTTTGGGGATAAAGATGGTCGCGGTGAGGAGGTGAGGTTGCAGCACTGTTTGGGTGTTGAATACGCTCAAAATTACCTCTGGGTTGCTGATACTTACAATCACAAAATTAAGCGAATCGACCACCGGGGCGGTACTTGCATGACGATGATTGGAGATGGTAAAGCTGGTTTGGTAGATGCTAAAGGTCTCAAAGCTCGATTTTTTGAACCTTCAGGCTTGAGCGCTATCGGGTCTCATTTGTTTGTTGCTGATACGAACAATCACGTGATTCGGCGAATTGAGTTGGATACTTTGGAGGTCACAACTTTGGATTTTCACAGTTTGTGTGCGCCGGATGTTTGTCTCCCTGATTGATCCGAAATGTTGATAATAGACCTCTTGCAAAAAAAATCACGGAGTTACAATTAAAGGTTTTGAGTTTTAGACCTGAGAGCTAACTCATAATTGTAAAGTGCTGATCTAACCTGCAATCTGCTCCACTTAAGCCAAACCCTTCATTATAGCATAAAATTATTTTGCAAGAGGTCTAATTATTTCAACAACTCAGAAACAGTTTTAAATTGATAACCTTTTGATTGCAAAGACTTGACAATTATCTCAGTTGCTAATACGGTTTTCGAGCGATCGCCTCCGCCGTCGTGCATCACCACAATCGAACCCGATCGCACATTGTTAATCACCTGATTTGCGATATCCTCTACCGTGTGAGTTTTCTCATAATCTTGAGAATCCACATCCCACATAATCAGTTTTTTGTGCATTTGGGCAAGTAAATAAGATAAAACTACAAATCTCCGTCCCCAAGGTGGCCGAAAACTAATACTATTTTGCTTAACGCCCAATTCCTGCAAAAGTTTGTCCGTTTTTTCAATCTCAGACAGCAAATATTCCCGGGGTTTAAACATCATATCCTTATGAGAGTAGGAATGGTTTGCCAACTCATCGCCCCTCGCCACAATCATTTTGACGATTTCGGGATGTTTCTCTATATTGCGGCCGATTTCATAAAAAGTTGCTTTAACTCGATAGCGGTCTAAGATATCTAAAAGTTGATTTGTATAGGGAGGATAGGGGCCGTCGTCGTAGGTAAGCGCCACCACTTTCTCTTGAGTGTCGGCGCGGTTGACACCGAAATAATTGTGGAATTTAGTAACGTTAATCAGTAGCGATGCTGCAAAAAATAACGCTATTGTCAAAAGCAGAAACTTTTGTAAATTTTTACCTATTCGCATAACTGCACGCACTCGATTGAGAAGAAAAGTGAATGGATCGGGACTTACGCATCAAAACCTTCATAAACCGGGTTTTTGCCGTTGTTGCCGGCTGTAACGCCTCTTCGGGTGAAAAAACAGGTTTCCGAGCGGCCGTGCGTAAGTCATATTGATGTCAGATTATAGCACGATCGAGGGCAGATTATTCTTAACATTATATAAAAAAGTATTATCTTCGCAGTGAGGATTGTCTGCTGATATTTTATAATTGTTCAAACAGAGATTGCAGGTAGATTTGAGATTTTTTGCTTAATTCTCCTGAATTTTCTGCCCTAGATCTACCGGGTGCAGCGACCTGTGCAAGGCAAATACGTGTGTAGGGGCGAAGCATGACCGCAGAAAATATGGGATTATAACTAATAACTTATATGCGGTCATGCTTCTTCAGGCTTCAAAAACCAGATGCACCCGATCTATCCCTTCTACCCAACGTTCGTCAAATACCAATTCATAAATACGGTTATTCACTTGGAGATAACCCTCTCGCTTGACTACTAAACCCGACATCAGCAATTCCGTTTCTACTGGACTATCAACAGCCACAACCTGTCTTTGATGTAAAATTTTTCGGTAAAGTTTTAGCAGTTCAACAGCACGCTGTTTATCTTGCAATAGACGATCGCGAATTGTCTTCAAATGCTCTGGTTGATCTTGCGATTCCCAATTTTCTATGATGTGCGATCGCACCAACTCCTCCACATAAGTTGCTTCATTGTTAGTGGGAATAGGAGAGTCAGAAGTGCAAATCAGTTTGCAGACTTTTTGGGTGAGAAAAGGCTGTCCGGCTGTCCAGGCGATTACTTCTGTAAGTAGCGTTTGCGGATTTGTCACTCGTTTCGTTAATCCTTGCAGTAAGGGTTGAGCTTCATGCACTTGAAAACCTTTGAGTTGAATTGCTTGACCCACATTAAAGGGAGTAGATTTTCTATCTTGAATTAATTGAGAAGGAGTAGCCACGCCTAACAAGACAAAATTCAGACGCTGATAGTCAGAACTATCAGCACGTTTGTTATAGCAAGTTCGGATGAGGCTAAAAAATACACTGTTGTCAAACTGAAGATCTAGTACACTATCAATCTCATCTATGAAAATAATGATTTTTTCAGAAATATTGGCTAACAATACTTCATTGATAAATTCTGACAAACGTTGCACGGGCGATAATAATTCGCGTTCGCGCCACCAAGTACGGATATTGACTTTATTTAACAGATGCAAACCACTAACTAAAAGGTAGGCAAAGCCTGCGTACCACTGATCTAAAGTGCTCTGAGGACTGCTAATGATAGAAATATCGATCGCGGTACAAGCAAAGCCTTCTGCTTGCAGCTTTTTCATAATTTGCACGCGCAAGCTGGATTTGCCCATTTGTCGGACATTCAGGATGTAACAAAGCTCGCCCAACTTTAAAGCTTTGTATAGGTGTCTGTCGGCCGATCGCACTACATATGTAGGTGCATCCATTGGCAAACTGCCGCCGACTTGGTAATCGAAATTCGGCGGTTCTTCCGCACTTTTCAGCAGGGAATTTTCGATTACTAATTCGGCTTGAGTTGCTTTGAGAATTTCTAGGGTATGCGACAATTCTTGGGTGCGTTCTTCTACTTTTAGCTCCAAAGTTCGGTTGTAATCTTCTAATTGTTCGTAGAGATTGGCATTTTCAATGGAGATGGCGGCTTGAGAAGCAATGATTTTTAAAGTTTCGATGCGTTGGGGGGTAAATGCGCCGATCGCCAGATTATTTTCTAAGTATAAAATGGCAGTTAGTTTGCCTCGATCGAGCAGGGGAATGCAGAGGATTGATTTGGGTTTAGTGGCGGTAATGTAAGTATCGCGGGTAAATTGTCCTTCGGCGGCGGCATTATTTAATACTACATTTTCGCGGCTGCGAGCGACGTAGTTAACTATGGCGGTTGACAGCAGGGGAATTCCGGTTGCGGGTTCGACGGCATCTACGGGAATGGATTGCAGAATTGTGCGATCGCCCTCTACTGCTGCTGCGGCTTCTATAACCCAACTCCCGCCTCGATCCAGGATGAGAAAACCTGTTTGGGCGCCTGCATTTGCGATCGCAGTTTGCATCACCTGGTTTAACAATTGTTTGAGGACGATTTCGCCCGAGATAGCTTGGGATGCTTTCAATATGGCGGCAAAATCCAGCACTTCGCCCGATTTGTTGCCTGTTGTAACCCAATCTTGCTGATTGTCTCGGGCATCTGTTCGAGTTGAATCGATCGACTGGAGTGCTAAAAACTGCGGGTATCGCGCTGCCAAATCCTTTACCTTAGCTACAGCCCCCCAGCGCTGATAGGCATAGTGGGCATCTTGCAAGTAGTGACGGGCAATATGATTTTGATTTCTGGCTAAATAAAACCTGCCAGCTAGTTCGTAAGCGAGGGCTTCTTCGTTGAGATATTCGTTTTCGCGGGCTAGGATGATGGCTTTGTCGTAATATTCTCTGGCATCTTTATCGTTGCCTGATACGCGGGCGAGTTCCGCTTCCACTAGATAAAATTTGTGCAGGTAATTCATGGGAGCCTGCTTTGCCCATGTGTCCATTTTTTCTTGTTTCGCAGCTACCTTTGTCAGGATTTCTTCTCTTGCCGTCTCTGAGGAATTAGGATATAGCGCCAGTCGCGCTAACATATCGTACAAATAGACAGCAGGGAGAATAAACAAGGAAGCTGCATTAGCTGAATATTCTTCAAAGCTGTCTGCATTCTCAACAGCTTGCTGAAATTCCTCGAAAATATAACAGAGGATAACTTTATGTGAATAAGCGTGCATGAGCGCAGTTCGATCGCCACTTGCTTGATGAACTGGTATCATCTTTTGTTCATCGTATACTTCACCAATCAAACAGCAGGGATTTTCTACTTGTTCGATCAAGTTCAGGATTGCCTGCATATAGATTTGAGTCCAATGACTGTATGCTTCCTGCTTAGTTTGATTAGTAACTTCAATTGCTTTCGCCATCTCTTTTTTTGCATCGATCAGCTCTACACCGCTGAGGTACAAAGCGAAAGCATAGCTAAGTCTAATGCTACTAGCATATTCAATATCTCCAGTTTCTATTCCATTTTGATAAGCTTCTATGCAAAAAGAAGATGTGTCTCTGAGAGGATCATTCCAATGCTTGAGAAATCCCTTATATATTGCATAAACTCTTGTTTTGAATGTTTTATCTTTGAATCGTTCTAGTAATTTCAAAGCAAGTTGACCGAACTGATAGCCAGCGTCCAGCTCTCCTGACGAGCAGAGGATCAGCCCATAACCTATGTATGGATAAGCAGAGCTAGCAGAATTACCATACTGAATCGATAAATTCACCTGTCGGCACCAAATTAACAAGCTCAATTGATTAATTGCGACGAACGCAGGACTCAACAAGTAGTTCATCACCCGCATAGCTGCTAGTTTATACGGGTCGGTCATTGGCGGTAAGTCAATTAACTCCTGGGGTTGCCTGCCTGCTAAGGCAAATTTTATCTGCTCCATCTCTTGTGCCAGATCGGATTGGTTCGGTCGTTGCGGTAATTCTACCCCAAGTAATTTCAGAACTTCTAGCCCAATTTCGATCGCCTCCATAAATTTCGTTTGGGCGCAATAAGCTTGTATTTTAATTTCATAGACTTTTACTTTGTCTAACAGCGTTTGGGCTTTTTGCAAAACTACCCCAGATAAGCGCTCCATTTCATCGTAGTTAGCAATTGTATAAGCTACTTCTGCTGCTTCTAAATACAAATCTAAGGTAAGGTTGTACTGCTGCGACCAACTCTTTTTATTTAACAAAGTTAAGCCGAGCGTAAGGTAATTGAAAGCGGGTTGACTAGCCGCTGAAGATTTGGCTTTTTTACCTGCCTGTAAGTTTAAGCGAGCTAACTCGTATCGCTCTATTTGTCGAGCGATTAGTGTGCGGCCTTTGTTTAACTGATTGACAATATCAAACAGCTTCTGTGACAATTCTTCAGATGATGTATTTTGGAGTAACAACCTTCCCACTCGCAGATGTACTGACTGTCTATCTGCTTCGGAGATGAGAGAGTAAACTGCTTGTTGAATGCGATCGTGGGCGAATTTGTATTCTGCAACTAACCGATCGGACAAACCTGCTACATCAAGTTCCGCCAACTGATAGGCACGGCTGAGGGGCAGGATGAGGTCGGATTGAAGTGCTGACTGTAAATCTGTTGCTGTTGCTGGGAGAGATTTTTCATAGATAATTGCCAGTGTTTTTAAGTCAAACTGATTCCCCACGCAAGCTGCTAATTTTAATACTGCCTGAGTTGCTGTCGGGAGTTTTTTGACATTGTTTACAGTCAGATCTAAAACGTTATCGGTCAGGGGTTGTGCTTTGATTTGTTTTAAGTCCCACTGCCATTGCTGAGATTTGTAGTTAAAAGACAACCATGCTTCAGAATGCAGTGACTTTAAGAATTCATTGATGAAAAACGGATTACCACCAGTTTTTTGCTGGAGCAATTCGGCAAGTGGCTTAGCATTTTTTGATTCCGCAAAAAGCGTATCAACTAAAAGTTGCGTAATATCGGTTAAGGCTAAAGGTGCCAGCAATATTTTATTAATGGTTGTTACTTTTGCTTTGGCAATATTTTCCAAAATTTGAGTTAGCGGATGCGCCTCGGTTACTTCATTATCGCGATATGCGCCCATGAGAAATAGATATTTATTATCTGCTACTGTCATCAGCAGTTGAATTAATTCCAGCGAGGCTATATCTGCCCACTGTAAGTCGTCTAAGAAAATTACTAATGGATGTTCGGGCTGAGTAAATGTATTAACGGGACTTAAACAAATTTTAAGCCCAAACAAGGCCTAAACTGGCTTTATAAGCCGAGAATACGTCCCAATTTTGGTTCAACCATTTCACAAATC
>NZ_JAEQCB010000097.1:0-28726 GCF_020738785.1 Microcoleus sp. PH2017_05_CCC_O_A
CATATTTATCCACCTCCAATATCTCCAGTCGCACTTAATTCAGCAATTTGGGCAGAATTCAGTTTCCAGCCGCTAATAAAATTGTCTCCTGCGTCCACTCTAACATTTAAATTAGTCGCAGGGTCAAAGTAGTGCTTGACTGGTTGCCTGCGATAAGTACCCTCAATCTCCTGCACTCCCTGTTTCTGGATATGAGTTTGAATAGCTGCTGCAAATGCTGCTGCTGTCTGCAAATTGTAATTGCCTGAAACACCAAAATCCGCAGCGTGTTTGAATTTCTTCTGAATTTGACGTTCGGATACAGGCAAATTTACAGACATATTCAAGTCAAGATTTGTTAAAAATTTAGATTTTACCGTGACATCAGGCAAACTCTTATCTTACCATAAGAAACGGCTCAACCCTGCAACAAAAGGTAAGAAAATGTCTGAACTTAGACAAAATCTAATTACCAACCAATTCGCCAACACAAAAAAAATACCCGCATTCCTACCCTCACACCGCCCCGACTGCCCATTTTGCGTGGGTAACGAGGAAGACGGAACCTTAGAAACATTCCGTTTGGGCGATCGCACCGGCTGGAAAGTCCGCGCAATTGGCAACAAATATCCCGCCCTGTCGCCGACAGCAGAACGGATCAGGATATCATCGGGAATTCACCGCATGATGTCGGGAATCGGCTTTCACGAAGTAATTGTCGAACACCCGCGACACGATTTGACGACTGCTTTGTTGACCGTTGAAGAAGTAACGGACATACTTTTAGTATACCGTCACCGCTATTTAGAAATTAGAAAATATCCCCACGTTGAAACAATTGTGATCTTCAAAAATCACGGGGAAAGTGCCGGAACTTCTCTCGAACACCCTCACTCGCAGATAGCAGCGACGCCCGTTGTCCCCAGCCAATTTCGCAGCCGCATTGATGCAGCAGTTCGCTATTTTGATGATACGGGAGAATGTCTGTTTTGCAGGACTTTGGAAGATGAATTGGCGGCAGGTGAAAGAGTAATTTTTGAGAGCAAATATTTCGTGGCTTTTATTCCTTACGCTGCACTTTCACCGTTTCATATCTGGATTTTTCCGCGCCGACATTCGTCTTCCTTTGATGATATTACTGATGCGGAAATTACGGATCTGGCTGATACTTTGAAAACTGTACTCGCTCAGCTTTATTACGGATTGAACAATCCCGATTACAACTATAGTATTCGTTCCGTGCCGACGGCGGAACAGGCAACAAAATACTTCCACTGGTATATCGCCATTATTCCCAGAGTGACCAAGCAGGCTGGGTTTGAGCTTGGTAGCGGAATGTTTATCAATACTGCTTTACCCGAAGAAAGTGCTGAGTTTTTGCGATCGATCGCAATTCCTATCAACCCTAATTTTCGACCAACCTAAAGTATAAAAAGTTACAATTTATCAAGGAATGTCCGAAGCGAAGACGGGAGACAATTTAATGATTTTCAATCATCGGTTGAAATAGACAATTTAAATCTGCAACAGCTTAATTGACACTCAAAATTTATCAACCTACAAATATTTATTAATATTACCGAACTCACAACAAACTTTCGACATACTGCCAACAGTCATCGCTAAAATTAGCTTTCAATATATCTCTAATTTTAGCATCGAGCGACAATCTCGCCTCGCCAGACTCAGCACTCTCGGCGATTTCGCAACTCTCATCAGATAAATTTTCTTGGAGGTGGGCGAGAGTATTGGCAAAATTAGCCAGAAAATAATGTTCATCCACCCACGCTGTCGGATCTGGGATGGCTGGACTTCCAAAAGCCCGATCGACTAAATCTTGTTTTGCAGAATCGTCAGTCTGGTTTTTCATGGAACCCATTTAGATAGAATTTGCAACTTATCCCAATCTTAAGCTAAATTTTGAACGCTGGTGCGATCGCGATCGACGAACCGCAGTGATAAAAATGTGTAATTTGTGCGATCGCGATCGAGGTTGTTTTGGCGATCGGCTGTTATCATACCACATCACGGCTAGCGATCGATAATTTGCACATTGGGCAAAATCGATTTAGGCACCATTGCGTGAACTCCTTTGCGGGGATTATTGACAGCCTGAGTAATCCGAAAATTGGCGGCGAGGGAACAGAAAACATAGGCATCTTCTTCTTGAAAACCTGCATATTTTTGTAGCCAATTAACAGTCTGTTTTACCGCCATATCAAATGCATCATCTAATGTTTGACCAAAACCCATAACTACAATATGAGTAGGAGTTTCCGCAAACGGAAATATATAAAATAAATCCTTACGCAAGATGATTTGAATAGTCCCATTCATCGAAGTTTCAATCGCCGTACCATTAACTTCGCCATCTCCCTGTGCCGAATGTCCGTCGCCGATTGACAGCAAACCCCCGCGCACCGCAATAGGTAAAAATAACCGCGTTCCTGCTTGCAATTCCTGATTGTCCATATTGCCGCCGTAGCGTTGTGGAGGAATAGAAGAACGGTTGATTTCAAAATCTGCAACACCGATAATTCCGAAGAATGGATGCAGGGGAATCTTAACGCCGCTATTTGCCGGAAATTCCGCAATCTTTTGTTCTAAATCTAGGGGAATAAACCGCAATTTAGGGTCAGGAAAATATTCAGGTAAAACTCCCCAACCAGCGCGAATTGCATTGAATCCTACTGGTAAACTTGGGTAAACTTCCTCGATGTGAATTTCTAAAACGTCTCCGGGTTCAGCCCCATTAACATAAATCGGGCCTGTTAGCAAGTGCGGGCCCGGGCCGACTTTGCGGTTGTCAGGTAAATTCTGACAGATATCTAAAAATTCCGGCGTCAAAAATTCCGGCGGGGCCTTGTCAGCAACATAATATCCTGAATAGGTTTCGATATCGATGCGATCGCCCGAATCGACAGTTAAAGCAGGTTCTAGCTTGGGAGAGAAACCGCCTAAGTGTACGGTTTTGCAGTTAGCCTTGAGAAGGTGGTGAGTCATTCGATTTTAGATTTTAGATTGGGGGGATTGGGGATTGGGGGATTTTGTAATTGTTAATGAATTGGTGAATACCTCATCTTTCCGAGAACCGCTATATTTGAGATTAATAGTTGAGGTTTGTGGGGTGCATCTCATGTTTGGCAAATATATGTGTAGGGGCGAAGCATGACCGCATTCAATATGAGATTATAACTAATAACTTATCTGCGGTCATGCTTCGCCCTCTTCAAAAGTCAGATGCACCCGGTTTGTGATATCTGAGATATTCTCAGAATTTCTTAACTTTTTGATAACTTTGGTAGTCTAAAATTCAAACCGGGGGCCAGTTTATATATATTGGGGTTGGGAGTTATATTTTACTGTTGAACTTTCCCCTAGAGACTACTGACAATAACTTATGTTAACACCATTGCCCGATAAATTAGAAATACCCCAAGGTTCTTCTCGCAACCTGTGGTTTTTTGCTGTTTTGATTTTGATTGTCCTATTCCTAGGTTTGATTATGCAATCTTTCCTCAACAAACCAAAACTTTTAACCGATCCGTTTCTGCAACTTCCAACAACTAACTCGGTGCGAGTTGTTTGGTTTACCGAATTTTCCGGGACTCGGAACATTGTTGCTTACGGCGAAAACTTGAGTAAAATTGCGACTGCAAATACTACCAAGCTAAGCCGGGTTCGGGAAGACAAAGACTCGCACATCTCCGATGAAATGAAACAGGGCATAATTGATAACAATCCAATTGTCCGCCACATCTGGCGCCACGAAGCAGAAATTACTAATTTAATGCCCGGTGTTCGCATTCCTTATCTAGTGACTAGCGAAACGAAAGATGGTGAATCTGTTAGCAGCAAAGTTTTCAGCCTTTCTCCGACACCAGCAGCGGGAATTGGGCTAAAAATCCTATTTACTTCCGATCATCAATTGATGCCGATGACAGCGGCTAATCTCCAGAAAGTAGCACAAACAATTGATAAAGTTGATGCAGTTTTCATGGCTGGTGATTTAATTAATATAGCCGATCGCGCTTCCGAATGGTTCGACGACGACCGAGGCCGCGCTTTTTTCCCCGGTTTGCAAGGCCGCGCCTTCTCCGAAATCGACAAAAACGGCATCAAAACCGTGTACAGCGGTGGCGAACTGATCCAACACGCGCCTATATTTCCGACGATTGGGAACCATGAGATTATGGGTAGGTTTTCAACTAGCAGCAGTCTCAACGACCAGTTTAATGACCCTTTTCCCCGCGCTGCTGTGGAAAAAATATATCCATACCTCACTCAAAAATATGGGATGAAAGACCAAGATGTTTTGTTAAAAAACAATAGTTTTAATAGTGATACTTACAACGAAATTTTCAGTTTACCAAGTGAGAAGAATTATTATGCTGTGACGTTTGGAGACGTGCGGTTAGTGACTTTGTATGTTACGAATATCTGGCGGACTCCGAATTTAGATCCGGGGGCGAGAGGCAGGTATCGGGAACGGGACGAAGATTTTGATCGTCCTGAAAAATGGGGATACGGACAGCATATTTTTGAGCCAATTGCCAAAGGTAGCGCTCAATATTCTTGGCTGGAACAAGAGTTATATAGTGCGGAATTTCAGCAAGCTAAATATAAAATTGTGATGTTTCACCATCCACCGCATTCTCTGGGTGACAATATTGTACCTGCTTATACTGACCCAGTGCAAATAGTCGATCGCACTTTGGACGGCGAGATTAAGATGGTGCGTTACGAATATCCGAAACAGCAAGATTATCTGATTCGGGATGTGATGCCGCTGCTAGAAACGGCGGGCGTGCAGTTAGTTTTGTACGGACATTCGCATTTGTGGAATCGGTTTGTGAGTTCCAGCGGAATGCACTTTTTAGAGACTTCCAATGTGGGTAACAGTTACGGGGCGTTTGCGGGGAGAAAGCGCCGATTTGTGCCGCCTGGATATGGGGAGGATTACAGCGCGATTGGAGATCCGAACGGATTGGAACCTGTGATGCCAACAGTTGCACCTTTGTTGGGGAAAGATGGGCTGGCATTGCCGTATATTGATAGTAATGATATTACGGCTTTTAGTATATTTGACACGGGGAATGCTACGGTTAGTAGCTATTATTTTGATACGCGGAAACCAGACTCGGAAGTGGTGAAATTTGATGAGTTTAAGTTAAAAAAATCGTGATTTTGTGCTGTCAGGTTTGTAGTGAGGACTGAAGTCCTCAGTATTCGTAGGGTGCGTCGCTATCGCTCATCCCAAATAAAAATGAAAAATATGACAGCGACGCACCAATAGACAATAGTTTAATACGCTGTGGAAGTTACAAAATTTATGAGTTGGGAAGAAAACTCTCTCGTTCTCGGTCAAGAGTCAACTTCAGTCTTTTGACTTCTGCTATACTTAGGTAATAGATAGTCTATCCAAATTAAACTCACGAGTAGAGTACAGTCATGCCCAAACAAAAACTCTTGGAAAAACCAGAAGAAGTAATCTTTGATAAAGAAGATGAATATTTAGATGATGAGCTGGAATCTAATGAAAAGCCACAATCGATATTAAAAGAAATTTCAGAAATCATTGTAGGTAGCACTGATTGGACAACAACCAGCATCCTCGATCTAATTATGCGGGAAAACATTCAACTCAATCCAAGATTTCAAAGACGAGATGCTTGGGATATAACTCGCAAAAGTAGGTTTATCGAATCAATTTTTCTAGGATTTCCCATTCCAGAAATAGTTTTAGCTTCTCCTGAAAAGAGGCGCGGAAATTTTATAGTTCTTGATGGCAAGCAACGCTTGCTTGCCATCCTGCAATTTTATGGAATGAGCGAAACTCCTAATGATAGTTTTGCTTTGGTAAACTTAGAATTTAGACCCGATCTCAATGGTTATACCTATAAGGATATAAAAAACGATGTTGTGTTGAGTCCCGTACTTAATGTACTCGACACTCAAACTATTCGGACTACATTGATTAGAAACTGGCGTACAGAAAGTTTACTATACAAAGTTTTTTTACGCCTGAATTTAGAGAATACTCCGCTATCTCCCCAAGAATTGAGGCAAGCATTGCATCCCGGAGATTTTGTCAATTTTTTAGACGACGCATCAATTAAAAATCAGGCTTTAAGAACAATACTTAAATCAAAAAATCCCGATCCTCGGATGCGCGATGTCGAATTGTTGCTGCGGTATGTAGCCTTATATTATTTTTTATCCGATTATCGCGGGAATCTTAAAAAATTCCTGGACATGACCTGCGAAAAACTCAACAATAATTGGGACGAACGAAAAATCGAGATCGAAGATACAGTTAGCGAATTTGAGAACGCGGTGCAAACAACCATTGCAATATTTGGAGAAGAAAATATATTTCGCGTATGGTCTAACACTTCTAATACTTACCGCAAAAAAATGAATCGAGCTATTTTAGATGTAATGGTTTTTTATTTTTCATATCCCGAGATAGGACAAGCTGCTAAGAATAATAAGGAGCGAGTAGAAAATGCTTTTAAAGAGTTATGTTCGTCCCCTAATAGCGAATTCAGAGACGCTGTTGAGAAAAGAACAACTAGCATTCGCGAAACTCATACTCGTCTCTCACTGTGGGGCAAAACTTTGCGAAAGGTTTTAAATTTAGAGTTTTATGTCCCCGAACTCGCAGATAACCGCATTATCTTTAACGGGTTGTGGTAAGTTCTTAAGCAGTATGCCAAAATCCGTCAGATTTCGTACTCTAACTAAGGAGTTGAATAGGTTAAAAAAACAATTCATTCCTAAGATTAAGCCCGGACATTTTTATTCCCCCAGACAGTTAGCCTTAACTCTTGCCTACAGAGTTTTAGCTCATGCCGAAATTGAAGCTTATCTAGAGGATAGAGTTTGGGAAGCAGCCCTTAATGCTAAAAACAATTGGGACAGTCAGGGTAAGACTTGCTGTACTTTGATATGTTTGCTTGCCTTTTCCGGTCAAATGATGGAATTACCACCAGATACACTAAGTCCAACAAAGCCAGCTAAAAAAATACCGGATGAGAAAATAAAAATCAACAAAAAGATAGATTTAGCTATTAATAGTTTTAAGCGAATCATTGACCAGAATCATGGAATAAAAGAAGCTAATATTCTGTCGTTGCTTTTGCCAATAGGAATCAATTCCGAGAATCTAAATATTTTTTGGCTGGCTACTATGAATACCTTTGGGGAAGACAGAGGTGTTGCAGTCCATACTTCAGCTACATCCCCAACAACTATTAGAGTTCTCAATCCCATAAATGAATTGCAGAGGGTAGAGCAAATTATTCAAGAACTTTTGAAGGTGGATGAGTTGATTAATGATTTAATGAGATAAATGAATAAATTTCCAGTAATTGTTAAGGGTTTTATCTTGGCGATGGGCTTCTAGCCGGAACGGGCAAGATGCCCGTTCCACAATAGTTGAATTTTTGAGTGCAACAGGCATCTTGTTTGTGCTCAAACAGCTTATTCAGAATTGTCAAAAATATCAGATTAAACCTTCTCTTTTGCAGGCGGAACCAAACCAGTTTTATTCAAACCAGCATCAATATCCCTCAGCAATTTAAAATCATCTTCCGGTAAAGAATTACCAACCGAGTGTTTTTCCAGAAATGAGAATGCTTGGCGAAATTCGCGGGGCTTGCAGTCGATCGCGGGATCGAAGTGACAAGGTACAATCCGATCAAAGTCCCAACTCGCGACTTTATCCACCCAATCGAGAGTTTCCCTCGGCGCGCGGTTGAGAATCAGAGTCTGCAACACCGGCGCTACCAACAACCGCCCTCCTCCGCGCAAAGCCTCGAACGATCGCACCCAATCAGTTTGCCACTTAAACGGATACAATCCAAAATAAGCTTTTCTCGATCGCTCTGGCGCTTTCAGGGCGCTGGCTAACACCCCCGACCACGGCGGCACCTCCAACACGCTAGGGCGAAAATACATCGCAAATAAGGCGATTCTCTGCCACCCTTTGCATCGATTTTCCTGGGTGTCTGCCACCACATCCAAAGCGGTGTCTTTGGCGTGAAATAGCAGCGGGTACGAGTCGAGTTGGAGAATCGCGGGCGGGTTTTCGGGAATCGAAACCACAGAATCTGTTAACATTAGCGTGCGCGATTCCCTGTGAAATAACGCAACTTCCGCAAAAAAGCCTAAACCGAGGTTCAGCGGGCCCAGGATTGCCCAATCAAATTCATCTGCAAGGGGCGTGTTGCTGCTATCCAAAGGCAGTACAGAGGTGCGTTTACCGGGCAAACCCAGCCAACTCAGCGGCAAATTTAGCGGAAAACTCCATTGCTTGGGAGTGACAAACACCTGCGCTTCGGGAAAACACCTCGCAAAGGGGCCGACAAATACCTTATGTTCGATGCCCGAAACCGTTGTCAGCAGGATATACTTAACCTCGCCATGTTCTGCGACTAACTCGTTTAGCAAGCGGATGCACTCAGGAGTCGGCGCGACGGGGGCGTAGACGAGAAGGCCTTCGGATTCGAGTTTGATGACTGTCATCCGAATCGGCACAATGACGTAGAAAATGCCTTGTAGTTGGTCAAAAGTCCAGATTTTGTCCTTGACTATTTCCTTGCGGATTGTCCGTCGCCTGCTGTAGGGATACATTGGAACAATTGGCCAAAAGGGCCATGAATAGTCTCGATTGTCAATCTGTGCTGATGTTGGTGTGCTTTCCCCGTCTGTCACTGGTGCGACTCCTTGCCGATTTTTTGTACGTGCGTGCGATCGAACTTTTGTTATTTTATTTCAATCTTGTTGCACGGATGCGAGGAGTTGAAAAGCGGTTATGGGCGATTAAGATCCCGATAGCTGCGCCGCGCCTGCTTTTGGAATACTCAAACAGGACTTACGGATGACTAGAAGCCCGGTTTCTCAGAAAATTTGCGTTTATTAAGCTGTTCTGCATTTAAATTGCATCTCAAAAAAATCAGACAATGAGTGGGGTGGGCGTCCCGCCCGCCCTGAATATACAATTTAAATGTGCGACAGCTTACGATAAATATACCAAGAAACGGTTTCACCAGGGCTGAGTGCGGGACTATTAAACCAACTGTTCAGGATCGATACCTAATTCCCGCAACCGCGCCGCTAGCCTTTCCTCTCGCTGTTGAGATTCTATAAGTTGCTGTTGATATTCTATCAGTTGCCGTTCCGCAGCAGTTGCCCTTTCACCCGGACTCAAAATCAACCCTCCTTCGGCCGTAAACCACCGCAACCACAAACGATTCATACTCTTATAAGTGCCTTGCCACCACCCTAAACTCAACTGCAACTCAGGAATAAATAACCGCCCATCCATTAATTCTGCCGGTTCATAATGACCACCTACAAGATGAAAAGCTTGCAATTCATCCGTGTAGCGACTGAACACAAAATAGTAAGGAATCCGCAAAATTTGTTCGTAAACTTGCCACTTAGTCGGCGGTTCCCCAGCTTGCTGAACAGTCCGGCCCAAATCTTCATCCTCAGTTCTCGGCGATAGCAATTCCACCACCACAAACGGATTTACCCGTTCTTGCCAAACTACATAACTCAAACGCATATCGCGCCCTTGATAAAGCCTGGGCACACCCACCGCAGCAAACCAATCCGGGCGTTTATGCCAGCGCGGCTGTGTTGCATCGTAATACAAATTTAGGTCGCTGGCTGTAAATACTTGCTCCGCATCCCATCCAGGTGGCAAAAACGTGAATTCCAAGAGTTGCGGCTGATCTAAATGAAATGTATCAGGCAAACCGGGATCCTTTGGGTCTTCGCTAGGTAAATCATACATTGTTGGCAAACTCTGCCGGGGGTCTAGAGGCGGTTCAGCTTGAGCAGGCGGGTAAGTCGGGAATGTCATAATGAATTCTGAGGTTGCTTATCCTGATATGATTATAGCCTTGTGAGAATGTCTTGGATTGCCAAAGAATTCCCCTTAACTCTCAATCTCAAATCTCAAATCAAAACTCCTAAATCGATATGACTCAAAACTACCGCATCACTCTTTTACCAGGAGACGGCATCGGCCCTGAAATTATCGCTGTAGCGGTAGATGTCCTGAAACTTGTCGGCAAACAATTGGACATCGGCTTTGAATTTCAAGAAGCATTAATGGGCGGCGCTGCTATTGACGCCACAGGCAATCCGCTACCGGAAGAAACTTTGGAAAAGTGCCGCAACAGCGATGCGATATTATTAGCAGCTATCGGCGGTTACAAGTGGGACAATTTGCCCCGCGAACAGCGTCCGGAAACTGGATTGTTAGGACTGCGCGCCGGATTGGGATTGTTTGCAAATTTGCGTCCTGCAACTATTTTACCGCAGTTGGTTGATGCTTCTTCTTTAAAAAAAGAAGTTGTCGAAGGTGTGGATATTATGGTGATCCGCGAACTCACTGGCGGCATTTATTTCGGCAAGCCAAAAGGCATTTTTGAGACGGAAACCGGGGAAAAACGCGGTGTGAATACGATGGCTTACACCGAGTCGGAAATTGACCGCATCGGGCGCGTGGCTTTTGAGACGGCCCGGAAGCGCGGAAAAAGGCTGTGTTCGGTTGATAAGGCGAATGTTTTGGATGTTTCGCAACTGTGGCGCGATCGTATAATTGCCCTTTCTTCAGAATACCCCGATGTGGAACTTTCTCACCTTTATGTTGACAACGCAGCCATGCAGTTAATTCGCTGGCCGAAACAGTTCGATACAATTGTCACGGGTAACTTATTCGGCGACATTCTTTCGGATGCGGCGGCGATGCTAACTGGTAGTATTGGAATGTTGCCTTCTGCGAGTTTGGGTGCAAGCGGCCCGGGAGTTTTTGAACCAGTACACGGTTCCGCGCCGGATATCGCCGGACAAGATAAAGCTAATCCCATCGCCCAAGTTTTAAGCGCTGCAATGATGTTGCGCTACGCCTTAAGTCAGCCCGAAGCTGCTGATAAAATTGAGCAAGCGGTTGTGGCAGTTTTGGATCGAGGTTATCGCACTGGTGATATCATGTCGGAAGGTATGAAACTGGTCGGTTGTCGGGCGATGGGCGAGGCTTTAATTGAAGTTTTGCAAGGTTAATCGAGAATTTCATAAACCTGCCCCCGCCCAACAAACAATACAAAACATTGTAGGGGCGGGTTCACCCAAATTCAACGGCAAAAATCGAGAATTTCATAAACCCGCCCCCGCCCAACAAACAATACAAATGTACCCAAATGTGTCCTAAAAAAACCCGCCCCCGCCCAACAAACAATACAAATGTACCCAAATGTGTCCTAAAAACATGATAAAAAATTCCCGACTTCTAGGGGGCGAATTCCCCAAAATTTAACGGCAAAAATCGAGAATTCCATAAACGCTTCCCACCCAACAAACAATACAAATGTACCCAATTTTTTAAGATTAAATGTTGCTTTAAATAACGGCGAAGGAGGGCGGGTTTATGAGATTGTTTATGGTTTTCATAGATGTCGGCGAACCCGCCCCTACAACAATTGTGACTTAGCCTTCGGCTGTCAACATATTAAATTGTTCGGTATCAATGCGATTTGCTTGATACAAAATCTCAGCTATTTCAGAAAGTGCTAGCACAGAATGTGCGCGATAACCGTTAGCCTTCAATTTATCTTTCACTCCCTGTTCGTGGTCAATCAAAACCACAATATCTTCCACATTCAACCCCGCAGATTTTAACTTCCCCGCACCTTCCATCACGCTTTTACCGCTAATCAAAATATCATCGACTACGACAATCGTTTCTCCAGCCTGAAAATGCCCCTCAATTAACTTACCCGCACCGTAGGTTTTCACTTCCTTGCGCGGGAAAATCATCGGGCGTTCCATTCGCAATGCTAAACCCGTTGCTGTAGGTAAAGAACCGTAGGGAATGCCCGCAATGCGATCGAATTTTAAGTCTTTGAGAATGTCTGCGTAGGCGCTGACAATTTGATGGAAAATTTGTGGAGTTGAAATGATTTTTCGCAAGTCAATGTAATATGGAAATACAGCGCCCGATGCTTGTACGTGGTCGCCAAAAACTACGCAGCCAATGTCATAAAGTTGCAAGATTAAATCGCGGTTGGGTTCCGGTTGCAAAAAGCAAACATCCGGTAGCCACAATTCGCAAGTCGGACTTCCTTCGATCGCGCGCAGCCTCTCTTTGTTAATATTATCCCGTAATTTCTCAATTTCTCGGCGTGGCTCTTTCCCCGCCAACAAACTTGGGGGGACTGGCAGCAATAAACCCTCACCATTCTTGCTTAAACCGGCCGCCAGCAGTTGCGCGAGGTCGTTTTCTTCTGTCAAGTGATTTTCTCCGGCGATGTCTCCTTCAACTAAAATCAGCCGTTCGGGAGCAGCTTTGCGGATTCGCGCCAACATATCCGGCATTACTCCTACTGCTAAACCCAGCTTTTCGGGAGTTCCCCAAGTCTGAGATACTCGGACTAATTGCAAGTAGAAAGGGTTTTCTGGTGTCGGATATTCTTGCAATTCGGCGGCTGACGGGTTGGCCGTGGCACAGAGGACAAAGACTGTTTTTCCGGGATATAATAAAAATGGCGCTACTTCATCGAATCCCGCGTAAGGACTTAAGGTAACAGCGTCAAATTGCCAGTCTTGAAATACGGTTTTGGCAAACACCGTGCTGGTGTTTAAATCGCTGTGTTTGGCATCTAAAATTACTGGTATGTGTTCTGGAATAATTGTTAATATTTGTTGCAGCAGTTGCCAGCCGGGAATGCCGAGAGATTGATAAAAACCGAGGGTGATTTTGCAGGCGCAGATTAAATCGGCTGTTTGGTCGATCGCACTTTTGAGCCTTTTCAACAAATCAGTTACAAAACTTTGAGTTTCCTCGACAGTCATCGAAACCAGTGCTGGCAAGGTTTCCGGGTCTGGGTCGAGGGCTAAATACAGCAGACTTTGATTGATTTCAACAGCCGCTAACAGTTTATCAAAAAAATTTGTGCGATCGCTCATAGTTGGTTTGTTTGGTAACGAAAAATTACAAATTAACATCAGAAAGTGGGATTGGTGTTGTGCCGGAATAAACCGATCGCCGTTGAAGTTTAAATTAAGAATCTTTTATAATTGTAGAAGGTAAAGACTATGAAATCTGTAACTTTAGGAGCGATTTCATTTGGACTGATATTCGGGCTGGCTACAGCGGTGATTGCAGGGAACCCCCAGCAAATCAACCAGTTGCTGCAAACTAACCAATGTCCGGGATGCGATTTGAGAAGCATTCCCCTTCAGCAAGCGAGTTTAGCAAATGCCGATTTGCAAGGGGCAGATTTGAGAGGATCGAATCTCAGGGAGGCTAATTTATCCGGGGCAAATTTGAGTGGGGCTTCACTCAGCGGGGCTTCTTTGCGGCAAGCTAATTTAGCAGGTGCTGATTTGACTGAGGCTAATTTGACCGGAGCCGATTTGACGGGGGCCAATTTGGAAAATGCTAAGCTGAAAGGGGCTACTTGGGTTGACGGTAGTATTAAATAAGCTGTTGTATCGCCTTTCTGGTGTAACATGAGCTGCTAATAGGGCATAGGGCATAGGGCATAGGGCATAGGGCATACCTCATTTATTTGAGAAAGGCTGTACACTTAAATTGAACTTTTGGGCAGCGTCGAAGGCTACCACACAAGAGTTAAAAGAAAATAAGTGTACAATAAATAAAACCCCAAGCTAAAGCAATGTCGGCTTTAGAATGTGGACAGTAATTCAACAGTTGACAGTTGACAGTTGACCTGGGACAGTTGATAGTTGGAAAGCGACTTCTACCTAAAACGAAGAGGATTGGAGTAATGAATAGTTTGAGTTTAATTTCTCCCTCAAAGGGTTCCGGCTTTCAACCAATTCTTGCTGGTAAATCGATCTAATTAAACGTGAAATACGGATAGCTAAAAAGCTGGCTGTGTATCTCTTTTCCCTCCTTCTTACTTCTTACTTCTCCCTTCTCCCTTCTTCCTTCTTCCTTCTTCCTTCTTCTTTCTCCCTTCTACTTAATGATAAATTCGATCGACTTTTCGACTTGGGACGAGTTGCTAAAATGCTACGTTGACGATTTCGGCCGCGTCAATTACCGGCGCTGGAAAGCTGAAGGGGCGGAGGTTTTGAGCAATTGGCTGGGAACTTTGGCAGATGTAGATTTAGCTGCTATGACGGATGTGGATGCGCGGTTGGCGCTGTGGTTGAATGCGTACAATGCGATCGCAATTTCCCAAGTAATCGAAGTATACCCGATCGCGTCCATCCGTCCCAAAATTTTAGGAATCCCCAACTGGCTGGGTTTTCTGGAATTCTTCACCCGTTCAAATTCAATTATTGGCGGCAAAAAGTACAGCCTCAATCAAATCGAACACGCTATTTTGCGCCCGGAATTTGCCGAAGCGCGCATTCATTTTGCCTTAGTTTGCGCTTCCGTCGGATGTCCGTTGTTGCGCCGCGGCGCTTACTTCCCCGAGTCTGTGCGAACTCAACTGGAGACGGATGCGAATAGTTTTATCAAGAATCCCGATAAAGTGCGGTACGATGCTGGGAAAAAGACGCTTTATTTGAGCAAGATTTTTGAGTGGTACGGCGAGGATTTTGTCAAGAATGCGGGTTCGGTAGCTGCCTATGTGGGCGGTTATTTGGGCCCGGAGGTGGGTGTAAGCGATGAATGGGCGATCGTTTTTTTACCCTATGATTGGAATTTAAATCAAGTTTAGAACCACCGCAGATGTAAAGCAGATGAACACGGATGAACGCAGATAATTTCAAGAGATTTTGCCTTATCTCTCGCTCTAGCAATACCTTTGAAAATCACTATAAACCAATCATATACTGGAATTGCCAAAATCGCCAACTATCTTAAAAACATCCGCGTTTATCCGTGTTTATCTGCCTTCAATCTGCGGTTAGTCTATCAGTCAACAATTTAAGCAATTCAAGTTTACTGTCTTCAAACACTCCTGTGCAACTTCAGCAGGTGTCCCAACATCCACCGACAATCGACCGACAAGTGACATTATTATAACAATCACAGTTAAAACACTCTGGAATATTGAAAATGATTTCAGATAAATTTCGGCGCGAGTTGCGCGCAGAAGCCAAACTCTGGGAAGCAGAAGGACTCATCGACAAATCTCTCTACCAACAACTTTCGGAACGATATCAATTTCACACTCTCGAAACCGCTTCCCGCAACCAATTTCTGAGCATTCTCATCGGCTTGGGGAGCATACTTCTAGGTATAGGAGTCATCACCTTTGTAGCAGCAAACTGGCAAGTTTGGTCGCGCGAAGTGAGAGTTGCAATGCTGCTGAGCGTTTTCGTTGCAGTCAATGTGGCGGGTTTCTATTTGTGGCGCATTCCCCCTTCCCAAAACAAAAGCTCAAATCAAAGTATTTTACCCGTCACAAAAGGGCGAAACAAACTGCTTGGTGAAGGATTGTTACTGTTAGGAGCTCTGATTTTAGGAGCAAATATGGCGCTGATGGCGCAAATGTTCCACATCGGCGGTTCTTCCTACGGACTTTTCCTAGTTTGGGGAATCGGAGTGTTGGGAATGGCTTACAGTTTGCGGTTGACTTCGTTGGGTGTTTTGTCCGCACTTTTAATCGGTTTCGGCTATTGGTTGGCGGTGTTAGATTGGTCTTCTAAAGTTGAGTTTTCTTGGCTGGAAGTTTTGGTGCGACAAATGCCAATGGCTGCGAGTTTGATGTTTGTGCCGTTGGCTTATTGGTGTCGATCGCGTGTTATTTTTGCTATAGGTGCGATCGCCATAATTTTCTCATTACAAGTTTCTATTGCCCAAGCAGCAGATGGCGGCTGGGGTGCAGCAATATTTTGTGGTTTAGCGCCCGCTTTGCTGTGGGGATACGACGATGCGATGTGGCCGAAGTTGCACAGCAGACTGTTTCAACCTACCGCCCGCAGTTTAGCACTGCTGTACTTCGCCGGTCTGTTTTACTTTCTGTCTTTCCACTGGTTTTGGCAAGATTCGCCGACACCTAGACAAACCGGGCCTGATTGGGTTTTGTTGGCAAATGTCGCTGTTTTGGGTGGTTTAGCGGTGTTGGAGTGGCTGCATTTGGGACGTTTGGAGATGGGCCGCCGCACGCAAAAAGCAGTGAATTTGACTACAGGTGCGATCGCACTTTTCATTCTCGCCAGCGCTTTCATACCGTTTTTTCACCTGACTTTTACTCCAATTCCTCAATTAGCAACTTTTCTGTTTAATGTTTTATCATTTCTGCTCGCAGTCGGTTTAATCCGAGAAGGTTTAGCTTTAGGAAACCGTCAGAGTTTTTGGGGAGGAATGGTATTGATAACGTTGCAAATTATCAGTCGAGTCTTTGAATATAACACAGAATTGTTGCTCAAATCTTTTGTATTTGTATTGTGCGGAATTGGCGTAATTGCCGCTGGCTTGTGGTTCGAGAAACACTTCGCTAAAATCGATAATTAGGAGTCAGATAGTTGTTTCACTGCAATCCGATCTTCCTAGCCCCTCGATCGAAGCATGGTCGTTTTATTGTTATCCTAAAAATTAGGTACGTTGTTGGGCTTTAGCCCTCTTTGTCTATACGTCTCAAGGAGGCTCAAGCCCAACAACATACCAATTAATCACAAATTCCCAAATACTAATATGAATACCGAAAACTCAGAAACAACCAACACTTTAATTCAGTCCCCATCCTTCACCCTTCCCCCCACTGCAAAACGGCTTCCCACGTGGCGGCTGTGGATTCCATTGATTTTACAAATTGGACTGATTGCCGCAGTACCGGCTCCAGCAGTGTACACTTTTGTTACTGGCAAAACAGTTGTCTTGCAAACTGCACCAGTAGACCCCTACGACTTTTTGCGCGGATATTACCAAGTTTTGAGTTATGATATTTCCGATCGCACAAATCTCGAAAAGCTCCCCGGCTGGCAAGATTTACCAGGAAAACTAGAGAAAATACCTTGTCCGCGCGGAGTTGTTTGCGAAAAACAAATATACCGTGTCAACCAAAATATCAGTTTTTATGTCATCCTAGAAGCGCCAAAAGCCGCGACAAATTCTGTCCGCCCCCAAGCTTGGAAACCGACGCGCGTCAGTCTCAAAAATCCCCCAAATTTGCCAGCCAATCAAATCGCCATTCAAGGCAAATATAACGGTTCGCGCATGGAATACGGCTTGGAAACTTATTATATGCCCGAGAATGAAAGGGAAAAAGTCAATGACGAGATTAGCGAAGCTCAACGGAAGCAGCGGCAGTCTTTTGTCGTAGAAGTCAAGGTTGACAAAACAGGCCATGCTGTGCCTGTGAGTTTGTGGGTGCGCGATCGCAATTATCGATTTTAGCCGGTTTTGGCACAAGCACGCGCGACGTAGCTATCCCGTAGGAAATCGACCTTACAACCTGGCTTTGAGTGTTTTTGCTTAGATATGACTGGGTAGTGGGCTTCACGACTTTCAAGCCCAAATCCCGTAAAATCGACCTGTGCGAGACAATATCCGTTACAATTGGCGATCGGATGTGAATTCAATTGCCGACAACTCAAGAGAATCCATTAAGATATATAAGACTTGCACAAATCTTGCGAATTCAAGGTTGCAAGTTCAGACTCTACTGGAGCTTCTCATGTTAGCCGAGCTAATTTCTGCCAGACGAATACTCAAAGCCCAACTCCTCGACTTCTTAGGACTTCCCGACAATTCTCAAGACCAAACAGATCGCATCGTCAGCACAATTGTATCAGTGCTGGAAGCAAATGCAGCCGAACAAGAAAGATTTTGGGAGACCTTCAAAAGTGAATTAGCCGTCGATCCGGTAGAATTAGAAGCAATGCTCAAGTGTTCAGCAGCAGAACGCCAGCAATGGATCGAACAAGGCAGGCTCCCGATCCTAGAATACCGCTCTTTCCGCAAATCGGGAATTCATTTAGAATATCCCGTTCACGACAGAAGATTCATCTTAACTCTCACGCCAACTGACATTGATAACTGGCGCAAAGAACCAAAAGGGTTGATTAAAAATCCTCGCCCAACAGCCGAGCCAATCAATACAGAAAACTCCGAACAAAACGAACAATCGCGAGGAGCTTTTAGTGCAGCGTGGGAAAAAATTATTTCCGACTGGAAAGAACAAGGTTCGGCGGAAATTTCAGCAACTTTCCAGTTAGCTTACTGGACAGTTTGGGCGTCGCGGTGGGCAAAAGAAAATCAGCTTAACAGCTTTAAAGCAATTAAATCTAACGAAGTCTACGAAATTTACGAAATTCACCAGCAAGAATGGTACGAGCGCAAAAATCAAGCAGTCAAATTACTGATTGAAATGCCCTATGCGATGCTTTACTTTTACCGTCCTCCCGGTGCTGACAAATTATATCTGGAACTGTGCGACGACCACCAGGACATGATGAAAGATGACTACTATTGGGATAAGTGGGATTTTTTCTATCAAAACCGGAAACTGGTAAATAAGTGTCGGGAATGCGTGTACTGTGAAACAAAGGATTATTATTCGCTTTACTACCTGGAAATTAAGAGCGATAAGTTTCCAGATTTTAGTTTTTCTTACCACACGCCGTACACAATCGGTCGCAAATTTTTGCCACATCCCGAAACGCTTCCTGCTGTAGACCACGTAGAACAAGATGGTATTTTTCGGTTTGGCCGCCCGCTACTAGAACAGGAGAAAGTTATTCACACAGAAAAGGATGTATTGCTTAAGTTTGAAGCAGCTTTGGCTGAAGCGAAAAAGTTTGTTTAGTCAACAGTCATGGACGCAAATGTCACATTAAATCCAGGTACGTAGTTGCGCTTGAGCGCTCTTTGATCTATATAAAGAAAGAGCGCCCAAGCGCAACTACGTACCTATTTTTGAACTTGCTCTTTCCTAGATATACAGAAAGAGCGCTCAAGCGCAACAACGTACCTATTTTTTAACTTGCTCTTGCTTATATATAAAAGAAAGAGCGCTCAAGCGCAACAACGTACCTATTTTTTAACTTGGATAACTTGAATGCTGCCGCCAGCATAAAGTTTAGGTTGTTCGCTTTCTTCTGAATTGTAGAGTTGAAATCCCACTTGGGCCAACAAACTCTCCAAGTCAGTTTCAATCAACTGCCAAGCAGTTTCAGTCTCAAACAACCACAAAAATACAGCCAACCCCGGCCACAATAGCAGATTTGTGGGCCGATGAAAATCTACCAAAGTGAATAGACCACCGGGCTTGAGCACGCGGTATACTTCTTGAAAAATTTGCCTCAACTGTAACGGCTGCATTTCGTGCATCGCAACGCTGCTGTGTACTAAATCAAAATGATTGTCGCCAAAAGGCATCGATTCGGCAAAAGCTTCTACATAATTGGCTGATGGCACATTTTTTCTTGCCCGTTGCAGCGATAATGGTGAAGCGTCAAGTCCTGTGACATCCTGGGAATATTGCACGAGAAATTGCGTAGTTTGACCGCTACCGCAACAAAGGTCTAAAACTTTAGTTTTCGCGCCCAGGGTCACATTTTCCAAGGCTAGCTGCCTAAAACGAGTTTCGCCACCTACGCTCAAAGCAGCCAGACGCGCGATCGCATCGTACAGCCACTGATACCTATAACTTAAATCTCTCAAAATTGTTGCCATATTCAAAATTATGTATATCTTGCTATCGACTTAAGATATTATTAAGTTATATGATAAAAATAACTAACAGAACTGAGACGATGGGAGAGGCGTAACCGCTATGGGCCGTGTAGGAGTATTACTATTAAACTTGGGCGGGCCCGATCAAATCGAGGATGTCCGTCCTTTCCTGTTCAACTTGTTCGCTGACCCGGAAATCATTCGCATTCCGTTTCCGTGGATGCAGAAACCGCTCGCCTGGTTGATTTCGACTCTGCGTTTTAAAAAATCCCAGGAAAACTACCGCCAAATCGGTGGCGGCTCTCCTTTGCGGCGGATTACCGAAGAACAAGGCTTGGCGCTGCAAGAACTTTTGCAGTCTAAGGGACAAGATGCCAAAGTATATGTGGGGATGCGTTACTGGCATCCTTTTACTGAAGAGGCGATCGCCAAAATAAAGCGCGATCGCATCGAACAATTGGCAATCTTGCCATTGTATCCTCAATTTTCGATCAGCACCAGCGGTTCTAGCTTCCGACAGCTAGAAGAAATGTGGAACCAAGATCCAGATCTCAACCAGATAGAATATACCGCGATTCCTTCTTGGTATCACCGACCAGGCTACCTTCAGGCAATGTCGGAATTGATCGCCCAAGAATTAGATAACAGTCCAAATCCCGATCGAGTTCACATCTTTTTCAGCGCCCACGGCGTCCCCCTCAGCTACGTAGAAGAGGCTGGAGACCCATATCAGCGGGAGATTCAAGATTGTACTCGTCTGATTATGGAACATTTGAATCGATCGAACGAACACACACTAGCTTATCAAAGTCGGGTTGGCCCGGTGGAATGGCTCAAGCCTTACACCGAAGAAGCGATTACCGAATTAGCAGAAAGTGGAGTTCAAGATTTGTTGGTAGTTCCAATTAGTTTTGTTTCCGAGCACATCGAGACTCTGCAAGAAATTGACATGGAGTATCGAGAATTAGCAGAAGAGTCGGGGATTGAAAATTTCTACCGAGTCCCTGCATTGAATACTCATCCGGTATTTATTGAAGCCTTGGCAGATTTAGTAATCGAGTCGATAGAATCTCCCAGCGTTAAATTTGCGGATGTGATACGCCCTTCCAAGAAAGTTAAAATGTACCCTCAAGAGCAGTGGGAGTGGGGTTTGACGACGGGGGCGGAAGTCTGGAACGGTCGTGTAGCAATGATTGGTTTTATAGCATTAGTGATCGAGTTAATTACGGGTCAAGGCCCGCTACACTCGATCGGCTTGCTTTAGATCTTTAGGTGCAGATTAAGCCTGCAATCCGAACCAACAGCAGACAAAGAATCTCAACATAAAACCCGCCCCGCGCATCTAAAAACCGCAAGAGGGCGGTTTTTGTATCGAGATTAAATTCATTGAATAAAAGGTACGTAGTTGCGCTTCAGCGCTCCGAAAGGTACGTAGTTGCGCTTCAGCGCTCCGAAAGGTACGTAGTTGCGCTTCAGCGCTCCGAAAGGTACGTAGTTGCGCTTCAGCGCTCTTGCTTTTATATAACGATCGCGAATTAAATAATTTACACAAAGAAAGTGGGATTGGCCAGAAGATCTCGTCCTTTCTGGACGGGCGGGACGCCCATCCCACAATAACAATAAAGATTGTAAGTTATTTAATTATCATTCCTAAGAAAGAGCGCTCAAGCGCAACTACGTACCTAAAAATTAATCTGGATTGCGCTTGTGGCGGCGGGGATTTCCCCCATCCCCCGGTACTCCCTGACTTCTGTACCAGCAATACCACTCCTTAGAACTGCGAATAGCCAACCACAGCAGCAGCATAGCAATTAACGCACCCTCTTTCGGGGCGTCAAAGGCAAACAAAACCAAGGAAATACACAGAACATCTTGCAGGAAAATCACCCAAATCGGTAAAATATGTAGTCGGTAAAGCCATCCTGCTTGTACCAGTTGCAGCACTAAAGCCAGCAAACCTCCGACAATACCAATGATGCACAGCATCCCAGGGTGAAGAATCATTTCGTCGATCGCACTTACCTGAGCGATCGCAATTCCCATAATTGCTCCTACAATAGGACTAAAAATAATTTGCACAACTTGCAGCACCCGCTGTCCGACAAAGGTTTTAGAAGCAAATACCTCCAACAGCGACCAACTCACCAAGATAGATATCACCACTTGGGGGTGAACGCGAGACAATAGAGGTATTTCTGACCAAAGTTTGTCAATCCGCAACAAACCAATCAACAGCAGGGGAAGGGCAATTCTCATACCCCCCGCCGCAGACGCAGAGAGCGCGGCTAGGAGTCCAACCATCATAATAATTTAGTTTATAGCGTTTGCTAAAGCGTCGATGATTTCAGAATATAATTCCCCTGGTGGCTGGCGGTGATTTGAGCGATCTCTCCTCAAATTGCTGCTTGAGCTTAAATATCACCCTCTATTTTAACTGTATCTGCTGAATTGCTGCTTGGGACTGCCAGATTGTCGATCGACAATCAGACAGAAGCCACTTATACAGTTATTGTAGAAGGTAGAAGGCAGTTATCCAGAATCAAACCGCGATCGTGATTAAATTAGAAAGTATCGAAAAACCAGCAGTTAAGCCAAAATAATTAAATTTAAAATACCACCTAACCCAGAGCTTTCCGGCAAATTATTCTCCTATCTTCCCTCTTTCTTCTTCCTTCTTCCTTCTTCATTGTTCCTTTTCCCGTCTTTCCTCTTCCTTCTAGCTTCTTCCTTCGGTCAACTGTCAACTGTCAACTGTCAACTGTCAACTGTCAACTATTCTTATGTCTGAATCATTATTTGCCGATGCCAGCCGCCGACTAGAACGAGCCTTAAAATATGTATCCCTTTCCGAGGATACTAGCGAGCGGCTCAAATATCCCAAATCCAGTTTAATCGTATCAATTCCCGTGCGGATGGATGACGGTTCCCTGCGAATTTTCCAAGGTTATCGAGTGCGCTACGACGATACCAGAGGCCCGTCGAAAGGAGGAGTGCGCTACCACCCGAAAGTATCCCTCGATGAAGTGCAATCACTGGCATTTTGGATGACATTTAAATGTGCAGTGCTCAACATACCCTTTGGAGGAGCCAAAGGCGGAATCACAGTCAATCCCAAAGAATTATCCAAACTCGAATTGGAAAGATTGAGTCGGGGTTACGTAGATGCGATCGCAGATTTCATCGGCCCAGATGTCGATATTCCCGCACCGGATGTCTACACCAATCCCATGATTATGGGTTGGATGATGGATCAGTACAATATTATTAAGCGGCAGCTCAGTCCGGCGGTGGTGACAGGTAAACCAGTCACAATCGGTGGCAGTTTGGGCAGAGATACCGCCACCGCCACCGGCGCTTTTTTTGTAATTCAAAATCTCCTACCCAAATTTAACCGAACTCCGTGGGAGACAACGGTAGCCGTCCAAGGTTTTGGTAATGCCGGAGCGGAATTAGCAGAATTGCTCTGGAAAGCAGGTTACAAAGTTGTGGCTGTCAGCGATTCCCAAGGGGGAATTCATGCGAAACAAGGGCTGGATATTCCCAGCATCCGCCACTTCAAAGAAGCTAACAAAGGTATCAAAGCTATTTACTGCGAAGGTTCTGTCTGCAATATTGTCGAACACGAAATCTTGACAAACGAGCAGCTTTTAGCCTTAGATGTAGACGTGCTGGTTCCAGCAGCTTTGGAGAATCAAATCACTGCACAAAATGTCAATGATGTCAAGGCTAAGTTTATTTTTGAAGTAGCAAACGGGCCGATAGATTCTGCTGCTGATTTGATTTTGGAAGCGCGGGGAATTCAGGTGTTCCCGGATATTTTAGTCAATGCCGGGGGCGTGACGGTGAGTTATTTTGAGTGGGTGCAAAATCGCAGTGGGCTTTATTGGACGCTGGAGGAAGTCAACCAGCGGTTGCAGCACAAAATGGTCGAGGAAACTGAGGCAATTTGGACAAAATCTCAGGAATTGTCGGTTTGTATGAGAACTGCTGCTTACGTGTACGGTTTGCAGCGACTCGGAGAAGCTATGAATGCGAAGGGAACGCGCGATTATTATCTAAACGGTTGACGGAATGCTGGGAAGTGCGATCGAACGAACAGGCTAGAAGCTTGTTCCACAACAACAGGCTAGAAGCCTGTTCCACAACAACAGGCTAGAAGCTTGTTCCACAACAACAGGCTAGAAGCTTGTTCCACAACAACAGGCTAGAAGCCTGTTCCACAAAAAAAAGATTGAATATGATTGTGGGGCGGGCTGCGGCGAGGCTCAGAACAGGTAGCAGCTAATTATCAAAAATTTGGTGGACGCAGATTGACTAATATTATTTGATAATGTAAAGTAAAATGTTAAGGGTCGCAAGATTTAAAAACTATGTGCGGCAAGGGGTCTCCTGTGAACTCGATCGAGTTTAACGGGAGAGAACGTAAAAAAAATTCCAATCATTAAAACTATATAGGCTACTCTAATGAGACAACCTTTATTTGGCAAGCTCGCCGCGGCAGCGATCGTTATAGGTACATCGGGTGTTTTTTCGCAGCCGAGCCAAGCTCAAACCAGAAATCAATTTTTCTGCGGGATTAGCGAAGGCAAACCAGCAACCATCGTCCGCACGGCCGCTAAAGGCCCCGTACCGCTGATAGTTTGGAACAATGAAGCTTTTTCCGGTTCAGGTTGGACTCCCAAACGGCGCTGCGAAGACGTATCGGCTAGATTTCAACGGTTTAACGATAACGGTCAACTCCGATTCATGAGAGCGGGGACTTTCAATGGTCAACAAGTATTGTGCGTCGATAGAGTCAGAGGTAGCGGGAACTGTTCGAGTGCTGAAGCAATAGTGCTGACAGTACCCCGGCCCAACAATGCCAACCAGATTCTCGAAGAAATGCTCAACACCCGCAACCGCGCCTCCAAGCAGCCGCTTTACCTGAGTGGGGAAAAGCAACTGGTAACATACGAAAATGGCTTTGCTAACGTCAATCTCAATCAATGGTTTGAAAACGAACTACCAGACAACGAGCGTTTGTGGTAAAAGTAGCAAAGAAACTGCGAGCTAAACAAACATGGATTGGCGTTCACTAATCTTGGCAACTTGTATCAGTGGCATCTCAATGATTTTGCCTGCACAACTTCCGCGTGCCAAAAATTTCTTAAAACAGATGCCAGTCGAAATGTCGCAACAGCAATTGCAGCAACAAGCTGAGTCTATCGCTGTTAGGGTGCGATCGTCTGGACAAGTTGCCGGAACGGGAATCGCCATTCGCAAGCAGGGTTCGCAGTACACCGTACTGACAAACGAACACGTCCTCAAAGCCGGCAAGGCTCCCTACCAAATCCAAACCCCAGATAATAAAATTTACCCTGCAATCTTCGTCAAAGACGCTAATTTTAAAGGCAATGATTTGGCGTTGTTGCGCTTTACTAGCAGCGTTGAATATACCACTGCTAAGCCGGGTGCCGTACCAAAAGTTGAGGATGCAGTATTTGCAGGTGGGTTTCCTTTGACAGAAGAAGGTCAAAAAGACCGAGGATTTGTCTTCAAAACTGGCAAAGTTTGGCGAGTGTTAGATAAAGCTTTGGAAGGTGGCTATCAAATTGGTTACACCAATGAGATTGAAAAAGGGATGAGCGGCGGGCCGCTGCTGAATGTTCGCGGCGAGGTGGTGGGGGTTAACGGCGTCCACGCTTACCCGCTGTGGGGAGACCCATACCAGTATAAAGATGGCACTGAACCGAATGCAGCGCTGCGAGAGCAGATGAGTAAGTACAGTTGGGGAATTCCGATCGACACTTTTAAGCAGCTAGCACCTTCAGGGCTGGAAATGACAACCAATTCTGTGAAAAAATAGGCGCGATTGAGTGTGCGATATTTCGTGCTTTGGCTTGGTGGCGATTTGAGCGATCGACAATATATACAAACCCGCCCTACTATTCCTTAAACTAAACTAAATAATTGGACAGTCACTAACCCCAGCTATCAAGGCGTGGGGCTTGAAAGAGGAAGACTCACCACCTTCTTGATTCAAGACTAAAACAGTGTCTAGCCTACGTCCTTAAAAGACAGACTGAACTGCCTGGGAGTGGTATCCTGCAAGACGTTAAGAATGCCTCTCTAGTTTTTAACCGCTCTGGCAGTCAGTGGCGAAGGGAAATATACACCTAGAAATAGGACTTACCGTAAATGTTTGTACCCGTTGTCAACAGTGAAAATAGACCGTTAATGCCGACTACCAACGCCCGTGCTAAGCGTTGGATCAAATCAGGCAAGGCAACACCATTCTGGAAAAAAGGAGTATTTTGCATCCGACTAAATGCAGAACCTTCAAATCACAACTATCAACCCATAGCGGTTGGCATCGATCCAGGCAGCAAGCGCGAAGGATTTACCGTTAAATCCAAATCGCATACTTACTTAAATATCCAAACTCATGCAATTGATTGGGTAAAAGACCGTGTAGAGGTCAGGCGCAATATGCGACGATCTCGTCGATTTCGGAACACGCCGTGCCGCCAAAATAGAGCTAACAGGCTGGTTAACAAAAATCGTATCCCCCCATCCACGGCATCAAGATGGCAGTGGAAGTTAAGGATAGCTAACTGGTTGACATTGATGTTTCCGATATCGACATTTGTTGTAGAGGACATCAAGGCACAAAAGAGGAAAAACGGATCGCCCGTGTGGAATGTATCGTTTAGTCCTTTAGAAGTGGGCAAAAAGTGGTTTTACTGTGAGATTAGAAAGATTGCCCATCTTGAGATTAGATCGGGAAACGATACTTATGAGCTACGTCAAAGTTTAGGACTAAAAAAATCCAAACAGAAGCTATCGAAGAAGTTTGAGGCTCACTGCATTGATTCTTGGGTATTAGCTAATTGGTATACAGGGGGACACATTCAACCTGACAATACCAAGCTAATAGAAGTAATCTCTCTTGAGTTTCATCGCAGGCAACTCCATCGTTTGCAGCATTCTACAGGTCATATCCGCTCTCGGTACGGTGGCACTTTAAGTGCGGGGTTTAAGCGTGGTTCGATCGTTAAACATCCTAAATATGGGTTCTGTTATGTTGGCGGATGGCAAGAATCTCCTACAAAGAAAGAACCAGACCGAAAAACAATTAGCTTGCACGAGTTAAAAACTGGCAAGCGTCTAACTCAAAACGCATTACCCCCAGATTGTAAGTTTTTGGCTTACAACTCGTGGCGCATTGCAAACATTGTAAAGCCGTCCTTCTAGGACGGGGTTTCAAACCCATTTTTCTGATGACAAAATTTTATAGCAGAATTTCAACAACATTGGTAGGGGCGGTGGCGATCGTCGTCTCAGTGCAAATTCTGCCAGCACCAGCACTAGAACGAACCGAAATCGGGGAAATTGCTAAAAAATTTACAGTAATGATCGCTGGCGACTGTCAGGGATCGGGATCGATAATTGAGCGTCAAGGTGAAAATTATACTGTCCTCACAGCCAATCACGTCGTAGCAACTACTGGTGAATGCTTTATTCAAACTGGCGACGGTATGCGTTACAAAATCTACGAAGCCATAAACGTGCCGGGAACAGATTTAGCAGTGTTGCAGTTCCAAAGCAAAAATAACTACGGAGTCGCTCAAACTGCGACCTCTGCAAATTTGCAGCCTGGGTCAACAGTTTATGTAGCAGGCTATCCCAGTCCCGGACAATTTGATACCAAACGCGGCTACCGCTTTTACCCTGTCAACGTCAACGGTAGAGCCCCCGGCTCTCGTGAAGGTTACGAACTATCCTACGACGGCGCATCTCTCCCCGGTATGAGTGGCGGCCCGGTTCTCGACAGCAACGGCCGTGTGGTAGCAACTCACGGTAAAGCTGACGTGCGGCTTCAACAGGCTGTAGAGAATTACGGCGTTCCTTTTGAGATATTTCTGGCGAGACGGAACCAAATAAGGGGCGACGCCCGATCGACCTCAGCCCAGAATCCACCCGTGCAAATAGCACCGCCACCGCCGATAACGCCAGCACCAGCACCCGCACCAGCACCAGCACCCGCACCAGCACCAGCACCCGCACCCGCACCCGCAGCCCAGCCGCCGGAAGTACAACAGTCGCAGGCTTTAGTGCCAGCACCGGAACGCATCGCAGCGAGGGAAGCGCTATCACCTGCGGAGTCGGCAATTAGTGCGATGGTGCGCGGCCAGCAAACCTATGTGGTTCGCAACCACGATTTTCTCAATTCTGTGGGGTCGATCGCCAAAACCTTTAGTATTTTATTGCCACAGGATTACAACTTTGCAATTCGCACCACTACCAGAGGCGCTTTTCACTATGCAATACCGAAATCTGCGGATATGAAAGCTTATGTCGGAGCAATTTTCTTGGAAGAAAACGCCAGTTTAAAGAATCCGGTGACTATCTCCATTGTCTGCGAAGCCACCACACCAATCAATGTTCGCCCTTCCGATCCGACTTACGGCAGAAATAATTTAGTTTGCGGTGTGGGTACCCAACGCAAGACTGCTAGCAGTCTGCCGCAGCAAAACGTAGCAACCCAGACTGCACCTGCGACAAGGCCTGCACCTACTCCCGCAGCCAGAGTAAATCCACCTCAAACTAGAGCCGCAGGGCCGATCGGGTTTTTGAGTTTAGTGAATGTTTGCAATACTTACGACCTCAGCGGTCAAAGTCCTCACCAAGAAAGAGCTTTGGAGTGGTTGCAGGGCAGGATTCCCGCGCCAACCATGCAGAAATTTGCTGAAGAGTGGCGCACTCAATTGATAGCAAGAGTCGGTAACAGGCCGATTAATTTGGTCGATGTTTGCAAAGTGTACGATCGCGCCGGCCTTCACCCGCACCAAAATCGGGCTTTGGAATGGTTGCAGCAGCAAATTCCCAAGGAAACGCTGACAGATTTCGGCAAAAAGTGGCAAAATCAAGCCGGTTCGTAGGGGAGCATTCTCCTGTTGATTGATTTACTGAATTTTGCTGCAATTATCTGAATAATGTGTTAAACTAGCAGAATATTCAGCATTATTCACTTTTGGCTACTCAACCCCAAGACAAGCAGCCGAACATTTTGGAGTTTGCCTACATACGCTCAGGCGATGGGAAAAGGATGGCATTATTACCGCCATTCGCACACCCTCCGGTCAACGACGA
>NZ_JAEQCB010000098.1:0-33509 GCF_020738785.1 Microcoleus sp. PH2017_05_CCC_O_A
ACCCGAAATGCAAACAGCTTTTAATATCGCCAACAGGTCAAGTTTAAACCTTGAGGAATTACAAGCATTAGAAAAACGGGAAATGTTTTTTGAAGACCAACGCGGTGCTGTTATCAAAGGGATGCAAGAAGGTCGCCAAGAAGGCCGTCAAGAAGGTCTAATTGAGGGACAAATAGCATTAATTTTGCGTCAAATCACGCGACGTACTGGTGAAATACCAGCAACAATCCAAACTCGCATCCAGCAGTTATCTTCCCAACAATTAGATGATTTAGGAGAAATTTTGCTAGATTTTACCAGTCAACAGGATTTGATAACTTGGTTGGAATCGATGTCAGCATAAAAGTATGACCCACCCTACAAGTCTAGAGTAGGGTGGGGATCCATCTATAATCTACAAGTTTGTTGAATATCTGGTAGCGACGCACCCTACCAATTATCACCACATAGCTAATCTAACAAGTCTGGTTCTCGGCGCACAATCATGTCATAAAGTGGTTGAAAGCTAAACCATCCCATGCGGTGAGAGCCTACTTGCTGCTGTGTCAAACGAGCACATTCTGGCTTGATGAGAATGGGTTTTCCGGCTGCTTCGACCATTAACTGCGCCTGACAAGAACGTTCCATTGCAATAAACCACCAAGCTGCTTCATCTACTGTTTCACCTACTGTTAACAGTCCGTGATTTTGTAAAATAATTGCTTTTTTATCTCCTAAAGTTTTGGCGATGCGTTTAGCTTCTTCGATTTCCAAAACAACTCCGGTGTAATCGTCAAATAAAGCGTGATCCTCATAAAAAGAACAAGCATCTTGAGTCAGCGGGTCAAGCAACTTGCCCAAACTCGACCAACTTTTGCCGTAGGGTGAATGGGCGTGGGCTGCTGCGATTACGTCGGGCCGGGCTGCGTGAACTTGCGAATGAATGGCAAATGCTGCTTCGTTTACGGGTTTATTTCCTTCAACAACTTCGCCTTTGTGGTTGACTAAAATTAGGTCGCTGACTCCAATTAAACTAAAGTGCATTCCAAAGGAATTTACCCAGAAATAATCTAGGTGTTCGGGGTCGCGGACGGTGATGTGTCCGGCAATTCCTTCGCTGAATCCGAAACGACCAAATAATCTGAGTGCGGCGGCTAAACGCTGTTTGCGGTGGCGGCGTTCTTCTTCAATTGAGTTGAATGTGGGCGGTTGAAAAGTGACTTTTGGAACTTTTACTGCAATCATATATTTGGGAATTGGGAATTGGGAATTGGGAATTGGGAATTGGGCATTGGTTGTTATTTGTTATTTGTTATTTGAGCCGCGTTTCCTCAGACTTTTGACTGACATCCGTTACCTCCGCTACAGAATCCGTTGCCGAACTTCCTTCGCTCAAGCGCAAACCTACTATGTTTTTGCAGTCGAAAGTGGCGTTATTGCCGGGGCGCCGTTCGATTAATTCGATGATTTGTCCGGCGGGGTTTTGCAGAAACCACTGGGTTAATGAACCGTAGTTTAAAGGTTGATCTGACAGGGGCTTGAAGTTTTTATTTTGCCATATTGTAGCAGCATTCTGCACGTTTTCCACTCGAATCGCGACGTGGTGAACTGCTGCTAATCCTCTTTCTTGCTGGAAGCGGTTTTTTTGGTCGCCGGCTGCGTGGGGCGCATCCAATACTACTAAGCCTCCGGCTGGCATTAATAATGTCATTAAATGCAGCCATAAATCGGAGGGAATGTTAATGTTTTCCGAACAAAAGTTAATCGGGAATAAGTCGGGGCCTTCAACTGTTTTGGCGCCGAAGGGGCGAAAAGATTCGGCGTAGTTTTCGAGTTGAGTGCGACTGGGAAATGTGATGACAAAGTGGTCGATCGCAACTTTTTCGTCGTACAGGTGTGTTTCAAACGTCCAGGTTGTTAAAAATTCGGGAGTGATAAATTTGGGGTTGAATTCCAGTAAGCCGTTGTTTTCGAGGAAAGGTGAGTCAAGGTGGCGATCGAACTTTAGGGTTTGTAGATTCAAGTTTTTCATGTCTCTCACCCGATGTTAAGTACGCAAAACTGCGAATTTTGTCTGCATTCTGAAGTTGACGCACAGTTGATGCGCCTTGATTCAAAAATAACACAAAATTTAATACTGGCAAGCCGATCGCAAGTCCCAAACCTCGATCGACCAATCTCAAAGCCTAAAATAGTATCATTTGCCGATCGCGATTCCAGCCAACCACGCCGTAGTCCACGCACTTTGGAAGTTGAAACCGCCCGTCACGCCGTCGATATCCAAGATTTCGCCAGCAAAGAATAGTCCGGGACAGCGGCGACTTTCCATTGTCTTGAAATCCACTTCCTTGAGGTTGACACCGCCGCAGGTGACGAATTCTTCCTTAAATGCGCCTTTTCCTGCGATTTGATATTCGCCTTGGACGAGTTCGAGGAGGAGTTTATCGATCGCCTTATTGGATAAGTCAGCCCAGCGTTTTTGTTCGTCAATGCCGATCGAACTTGTCAAACGTTCCCAGAGGCGGCGCGGCATCGGAAACGGACAGCTAGAGACGATTAATCGGTGCGACAACTGCGATTTGACTCCCAGCAGTTGCTGCCGCAAAACCTCTGCATTGTACTGGGGAAGCCAATTAATCAGCACAGATGTTCGATAATGGCGATCGTGCAAAAATCTCGCACCCCAAGCCGAAAGTTTGAGTACAGCAGGGCCACTGACACCCCAGTGAGTGATTAACAAAGGCCCGCTTTGTTCTAATTTTGCTCCCGGCAATTTCACCTTAGCATTCGGAACCGAAACTCCGGCTAAATCTTTGATTCTGTTATCAGCAATATTAAAAGTAAATAGAGAAGGGACTGGCACTTCTACAGTATTACCTAACTCTTTTGCCCATTTGAAACCCGACGGATTGCTACCTGTAGCGAGTAAAATGCGATCGCACTTAAAACTCTCCCCCGACTTCAACTCAACTTCAAATGTAGAGGCAATATCCCCGTGACCGTCTTCTGCGCCATTCCCCATTAACTTCTTTACTGAAACGACTGCATCGCCCGTGCGAATTCTCACGCCTGCATCCTCAGCAGCGCGGATCAAACAGTTAACAATTGTCGCCGAATCGTCTGTAATCGGAAACATTCGCCCATCTTCTTCTGTTTTCAATTTCACACCGTGACTGGCAAACCAATCAACAGTATCGCGGGGTTGAAATCGAGTAAAAGCACCGCGCAGAGCTTTTCCACCTCTGGGGTAATTCTGCACTAAAACACCGGGGTCAAAACAAGCATGAGTGACATTGCAGCGTCCGCCGCCAGAAATGCGAACTTTTGCCAGGACTTGGCGGCCTGCTTCTAGTAAAGTGACGCGGGCTTGCGGGTAGGTTTTAGCGCAGGTAATTGCACTAAAAAAACCCGCAGCGCCACCGCCTATGACTGTAATTTTTAACATTCGATCGGACAATTTTTTTCTCGCTTATTCTTCTGGTTCAAAATCGGATTTTGTCACCCCGCAAGTGGGACAAACCCAATCGTCTGGGATATCTTCAAAGGCTGTACCGGGCGCTATGTCTCCGTCGGGGTCGCCTACTTCTGGATCGTAGACATAATTGCAAGTTGTACAAACGTATTTTTGCATTTGCTTCGCTCAATTTTATATTGTTAGCTAGTAAATTGTACATTACAGATCAACTTTGTGCAATACCAGAAAAATTAAATCTTTCACAAGTTACAATTCACAATTATCAAATAGACCTCGGGCAAAAATAAATAGGATGCTGCTCAGAGCATCGTCCCACATTTTTTTGGGTGCAGCGGCTTGTGCAAGCAAATATGTTTGTAGGGGCGAAGCATGACCTCGGTAAATATGGGATTATAACTAATAATTTATATGCGGTCATGCGAGAGTCCTCTTCAAAAACCAGATGCACCCCATAGATTCTGCTTCCAAGCACTCCCACTCAGCATTTTCTGCTGCTATATCCGTGTCGATTTGGTCTTTATTCGCAAAATAGTAGGCTAATGCCCCATGAATTTGTGCTAAAGTCAAGTGCGGTATTTCATCAATGATTTGTTGTGGAGTCATCCCGGCATTAAAATCAATAGCAATGTTTTCTACTGTAATTCTAGTTCCTGCAATTCGCGGGTGGCCGCCGCAAGTTCCCGGCGTGCACATAATTAGCGTTCCAATATCAACGGCAGTTGTCATATTTACCTCGATTGAGTTAAGTTTAATTTATTGTAATGCAGCTTCATTTCTACCCGATCGCACTTTCGCAACATTAACCAATGCCCTTAGCACCTTTGTTTCCTGTCGTTCATCCCATTCTCAAATCGGCTTTTCCCAAATGTCTGTGGACGGGAGATATCAACAGCCGAGAAATTGCCCTAACATTTGACGACGGGCCGCACCGGCTGCACACACCTCAATTGCTAAAAGTTTTAGATAAATACGACATCAAAGCGAGTTTTTTCTGGCTGGGTTTTTGCGTGGACAGGCATCCAGAAACGGCTAAAGAAGTATACGATCGCGGACACTGGATCGGCCTCCACGGCTACCAGCACGTATCGTTTGCCAAACTCAAAACTCACGAACTCAAACTAAGTTTAGCAGACACGCAAAAAGCAATTAGCAAAGCTTGCGATTTAGACCCAAAATTAATCCGCGACGTGCGGCCGCCAAACGGCATTTTTACGCCGCGAACATTAGAGTTATTGCAACAGTGGGAATATCGCCCGGTAATGTGGAGTGTTGTCCCGGAAGATTGGGTGCGGCCGGGGGTGATGAAAGTTACGAGTCGCGTCGTGCAGCAAACAGAAAATGGTTCAATAATTGTACTGCACGACGGTTATTGCGGCGGCGAAGATGTGGCGACTTCTGCTGATAAAATTATTCCATTGCTGTTGTATAAAGGTTACAAGTTTGTAACAATCGATCGCCTTTGGCAACAAATTTCTGCCTGATGGCGTCAGTGCGATCGCTCCTGGAAACTCAAAAATCTGGTTTTAAACGGATATTAAGGGTTTCAGCAAGTATTGCGATCGAAAAACCCGGTTTATGTTCAAAAGTTCAATTTAGGAAAGAGGACGCGAAGATGGCACTAAAAGCAGACACTTTTTATAACCCGCCGCGCTTGGTAGGAGACGACACATCGAAAAATGTTACGCTTTTCGTGGGACAACTTGTTAATTTTTCTGGGGGAGGCTGGTTGTTGGGCGGAGAGGATACTGTAACGGGTTCCTCAGATGCAGAATTGATTCTAGGGAATGCTGGTGACGATCACATTTTTGGCAATGATGGCAACGATTCACTTTATGGCGGCAAAGGCGAGGATTTGCTGGTAGGAGAAAATGGCAACGACTTACTCAAAGGCGAAGTAGGCAACGATTCTCTCATCGGTTTGACAGGCGACGACATTTTGCGGGGAGGAAAAGGTAATGATGCACTGTTTGGCGGCTTCGGCAACGATACTCTCAACGGCGATATTGGTGTAGATACTCTCACCGGAGACGAAGGCAATGACGTATTTGTACTCACAAATAAACTCGGCGGTTCTACAGTTGCTCTAGCAGATACTATTACTGATTTTGACAAGGGCGAGGATAAAATTGCCTTAGCAGAAGGGCTTCAGTTTGAAAATCTCAGAATTTTGCCCGACTCTCAAAATCCAAACGATACTGTAATTCAGCAAAATACAGGGGAGTTTTTGGCAGTTTTAAAAGATGTTAGCAGCAGCACTTTAGCTCGATCGGACTTTATTGTTCCCGGCACGTTAGCCTTTAGCACCAATGATTTCATCACCAATGAAAGCAGTGTTTCCAAAACTGTCACCGTGACTCGCACAGACGGCAGTGACGCTGCTGTCAGCGCTACAGTAACGCTGGATTATCCCAATCCATTTGTTGGGGCCAGCCTGCGGCCATCAAACTTAAATGCTGCCTTTTTTCCAGTCAAGTTAGGTACAGTCAATTTTGCCGCTGGAGACACTACACCTAAAACTGTTAATATTCCTTTAGTCGATGATGAAATTCGTCATTATCCTCGATCGGCTTTGCTGACATTGACCGAACCTACGGGCATCACCAATATTAGCACGCAGAATACAGCTACATTAAAAGTTCTAGACGATAGTAACCCACCCTCTCCGATTGAAACCTTCACTTTCGTCAATGCGATCGCAGCCGACGGCGATCGACTGCTCTTCGGAGGCATCGCCCCTTTTGTAAAATCTGCAGGATCTGCTAGCTTGTTGGATACCAATACGGGGAAATACGTGCAGTCTTTTTTTCCGCCGGGGCCGGGATATCCTGTTGTTGTATTTGGCACTCAAGTCGCTCTAGCTAACAACAAAGCCCTGATTGCATCTGACTACAACCAATCATATCTGTTTGATACGAATACAGGTGGCTTACTCCAAAGCTTCAGCACTGACAATACCAAACTTTCTAACTTGGACGCTGCTAGAAAAGTCGCCTTTGTTGGTAACAACGTTCTGATTTCTCCCCCTCCAGACTTACCTTTCAGTTATCAAGAAGTGGCTCCTGCATACGTGTTTGACTCCAATACAGGCGCGCTACTCCAAAGTTTTTTCAGTCCCATCCCGAGAAATCTTTTTCCGATCGAATATGCAAGTGCTGTCGGAAACAAAGTTGCGATCGCAGGCTTAACAGACAAACCGTCCATTAATGCAGCAGTTTATCTGTTCGATAGCATCACCGGTCAACTTCTCCAGACTTTACCAAGCCCAGATCCTGGAGACGGCAGCTTTACTTTCGGCAAGGCGATCGCAGCAGTTGGTAATGATGTTCTCATCGGAGCGCCATTTGCCGATAGCGGTAGGGGTGCAGCGTACCTGTTTGACGGCAATACAGGCTCATTGATCCGAAAATTTTCCAACCCAAACCAACCCGATTTCAACTTATACACAAACGATGGTTTCGGAGGTAGTTTGGCAGTTACAGACAGTGAGATTCTGATTGGAGCCAGCTCTTACGAGTCTCAAGGCGCTGTATATCGCTTTAACAGTACAACAGGGAACTTGATAGAGACTTATTTGGGTACAGTTCCACCAGGAGCAACTTTATCCTTTCCGCCTACAACAGTTCTAAGAGTTAGTTCCTTTGGGGATAACATCGCGATCGCAGGTGACAAAGTTGCTATCACCTATATTATTCCACGCTTCCGTGTATCAGGCGCTACTGCTGCTTTGTTTTAGCAGAGATAGTCAGAAACGAGGGTTTTTTACAATAGGAATTACGCATTCCCACCAAAGAAACCGGGTTTTTCACCTAATTTGAGGGCTACAGCCAAAGATTTTCGTAAAAAAAGCCGGTTTCTTTAATATGAGTGCATAAGTGCTGTAGGTTTTGGTATATTTGCGAATTATGAGGAGGCTGTGGTATGGTTCGATCGCACAAACGTCAAGCTGTCATCGCTTTAGTGGTAGCCCTGGGGATAATCATCGGCAATTTAGTGTTTCCCGGCTTAAATGTAGCGCCAGCATTGGCAGAAGCCAAATTTAAAGATGTTAAAGACCATTGGGCTCAAGCCTGCATAGAAGAATTAGCCGAGAAAAAAATCATCAGCGGCTATTACGAAGACGGCACTTTTCGCCCGAACCGCCCCGTCAGCCGCGCTGAGTTTGCAGCGATGCTGCGGAGGGCTTTTCCTGATGCCAAAACCGTCCGGAATCCGATCGACTTTGCAGATATTCCCACGAATTACTGGGGTTATAAAGCAATTCGAGAAGCATATCAAACGGGTTTTATGTCCGGTTCCAGTGGTAGTATTTTTAACGCGACTTTGAACATTCCCCGCTGGCAGGTTTTGGTCGCCTTAAGCAGCGGCTTGAAATATACGCCTGCTGGTTCAGCGCCTGAGATTTTGAATGCGACTTTTGAAGATGCGCGAGACATTCCCGAATTGGCGAGAAATGCGATCGCCGCCGCCGCCGAAAAACAACTTGTGGTCAACTATCCCGCCGTCAAACAGCTAGAACCGACACGCAATGCTACTCGCGCCGAAGTAGCAACTTTTCTGTGTCAGGCGATCGCCAAACCCGGCAAAACAGCCTTAGTTCCCTCGCAATACATCGCGCAAGTTCCGCCGAATATCGGCCCGCCGAGAACCACAGAAATCTCGGAGTTTGGGAAAGTTAGGGCAGAAGTGTCTTTTGTCAAAGAAGCAGAAAATGCTAAAAATATCCGCATCAAAATTATCCGTGACGGTAAAACGTTACTAGAAGAACCAGTGCTGATTCCCACTCGTTCTCTAGCAGACAATCCCGACAAAAAAGCCAGCGACGAAGTATCCGAAGGGCGTTTGTTATCCGTGCGAATCCGCGATTTGGACGGCGACAAGGAACCGGAAGTGCTGGCAGATTTAGTCTCAATTAAAAGCGGCGTCCGCTGTTGCAATTATTCGTTTATTTACCGCTACGACTCAGCCGCAAAGAAATACACTCACATCAAGCATTTTTGGGGCAATGTGAGTTACGAAATTGTCGATTTTGGCAAAAATGATATCCCGGAGTTCAAGAGTCTGGACGGGCGATTTGCTGAGGCTTTTACCAATTATGCGGATTCTCGCTTACCGCTGCAAATTTGGCAGTACCGGCCAGGTAAAATGGAAGATGTTACGAAGCAATATCCGGTGGAAGTATACACCAATGGTGCTGAGTTGTGGCTGGAATCTCGGAAGCGATCGAGCGAAGATGCAGAGGTAAAAGGCGTGTTGGCGACCTTCATGGCGAGCAAGTATGTCGCGGGCCAGGAGGCAGAAGGTTGGCGGTTGTTGGAGAAAGTTTATCAAGGGCGCGATCGCACTCAATTCTTTGGGAAGTTGCGCGAGTTTTTGGTGAGCACTGGTTATGCGAGTAAGTAGGTTTGGATTTTTTTAACCGCAGATGAACGCGGACAAGCGCGGATAAGATGTAGGGTGCGCTAGGCGCACCTTAACTGGTTAATTATCTCAATCATGGATGCAAATGACACTCTCATGGTGGCTAATTTTTAGGTACGTAGTTGCGCTTCAGCGCTCTTATATATATAATACAAGAGCGCTGAAGCGCAACTACGTACCTTATATTTAATATGACAGTTGCATCTAGGACTTTATTTATTTTGCTTACCATTCAAAGTCTCTCTGCACATATTCCCCTAATTCTCGATTGTGCGGCTGAAAATATTCGTGCAGTCGCTGACAGACAACATCATTCGCCGGCTGATAATTACCACCGTTATATTGTTTGTAGTCGCGGAGTTGATAATCTGGTAAATCTAAAAAATTAAAGACTTGGCTGAGTGTCGCAGCCGGATTCGCATAAAATTCTTCACTCTGCAATATTAAAAACTGTTCCCTGGGAAAAAGATTCATCCACTGTTTGAGACTGCAAACATAAAGACTCTTATAAATATAATGACAATCTTTCCAATAACTTTTATCTGCTAAACTTGTTTCGGTAGCGTCTGCGAGTAATTGTAACTCGGCATCGATCGCCTTTTCAAACGTCCTGGATTCCGTTCCGCGCCTCACCAGCATTTGATAGTGCGACAAAGCGCGATCGACTGGATTTCGCAAAATCACAATCAGCTTAACTTTTGGCAAACATCCGTGCAATCTTGACGCAGCTAGCGGGTGAGTCAGATAAGTCGGAGTTGCTTCTCCTGTCAAAAAATGATGCGCGTCTATTGGCGGCGGAAAGTGCGCTTGATACCAAGCTAATCCTTTGTTGAAATGTTCTGAGAAGAAACAGATTTCTTTATTGGCAGCAGGTAAAATCTGCGGGTGCGAAGTGATATATTTGTAGAGAGAAGTTGTGCCGCACCTCGGAGAACCGATGATGATGAAATCGGGTTCGCGCAATTGGGTTGAATTCCATTTTACTTGCGACAGTTCCGGGCGAGATGCTACAGTTTGCAAGCGGACTGCGGTTTGGAAAAGGGCGATCGACTCCTGGATTTTTCCCTGCTTGCTCAGCGCCACAGCCAAGTTAATGTAGGCTAAGGGAAAATTTGGCAAAATCTCGATAACTTCGCGGTACAGAGCCACCAAACCGTCAATGAGAGGAGAATCTTTGGGGAGGGGCGCGTACATTAACGGGAAGTAAGCGGCGGTAAAGTTTGGTTGCAGGAGAATGGCTTTTTGGTGACAGGCGACGGCTGCGGCAATTTGGCCGTTTTGTTGCAGGGCTTTTCCTAAATCGTAGTAAGCTGAGGGCGAATTGGGATTTTGGACGATCGCATTTTCGTAAAGCGCGATCGACTGTTGCAATTTCCCCTCTTCCTTTAGTGAATCTGCCACAGAACTGTCATCAAAGTTCATACTGGAATCCTGTAATAACCGCGCATCATCACCTTAATATCTAAATGCTTCATTTGGGCCGTAGAAGCATCGTGAATCATATTTTCAGTCGGTGCAATATAAGCCTCACCCGGTGCAATTCTCAGCTTCACCACCGGATATTCTGGGTAGCGCTGCATAAACTGATAAGTTAACTGTCGCGTCCAAGGTTTCCCAATATCAGCACCAGAACATCCCAGCATTTGAAAAATGTCCATCTCCGTCAAATTCACAAACAAAAAATAACGGCTGTCCCGCCCTAAATTCACACAAATCCGATTAGTAGCCTCCTGCTTTTTATCCAGCGGCAGATTGTCCCAACTATCAGTATGCAAACCGTTGCGACAACCGCGTTTGTTATCAATTGTCGCCGTACTCAATCCCGGCTGTCGGCCTCCCATACCGCTGATAACTGGCGGCGAATCCGACAGACAAAAAGGCTTAAAATAGTCAATTAGTCGATCGAGTATCTGTCCGCATTTTTTCTGAGACTTAAACTCAGCCACCTGTAGGGGAGTGGTTAGCGAAGCGATAGCAGCATCAGCCAACAAAGCCAAAACATCCGCAGGTAAACGCACAATTCCGACACCCGCATAGTGGGGCGGCGGTTCGTCTGTCCAAAGCAGCGCCGACTCTGCGGGCGTCGGTTCCCTCCAAGGTTCTTTGGGCATAAAAGCACCTTCACAATACTGAAGGCGATCGGGCGAAGTGTCAACAGCTAGCTGCGTACCCGAACTCAGCCACACTCGGGGAATTGTGCACTCTTTTGTAGTTTCTAACTCCCGATTTTGACAGCGATAAATTACTATACTTTGACGGAGATTGCACATTATTTAATATTGCTCAATCGCACTTACTAAAAACCTGTTTGCAGCATCGGACTTTAGTCATATATTCCCTATTTGAAGTTCGTAGTAAGGACTTTAGTCCTATCTTCTAAGTTTCAGGTTCGTAGTAAGGACGGGAGCATCTCACTTTTGCAAAAAAGCAATTTCTTTACAGTGCGAGCGTCCCCGCTCGCGATCTATACTCGCGAGCGGGGACGCTCGCACTGTAAAATCAAAACATCAAAACTGAGATGCTCCCGTAAGGACTTTAGTCCTATCTTCTAAGTTTGTAAAGCAAGGACTGAAGTCCTGACTGCGAACTTTTTAAAGTTGGGAAATCTTGCTTAATGAGTGCAATGAGTGCAGTGAGTGCAGTGAGAACACATCGCCCCAACCTCAAACCCTTCAGCATTCGGGAACTGCCAGAGAGTTTGTGTTAAAGTTGTGCGATCGACATTCTGGCGAGGAACCGAAGAAAAAGTCAAGACGCGGGCTTCATCGTCTGTGCTTTCCACCAAAATTTCGCCCTCAGCAACCTTAATTGCATCTCGGTGCAAAATGCTGATCCCGAACATTCCAGTCATTCCCAATTCTGACAGTTTACCCGCAATTTCATTCAGAAATTCCGAGTTATTGACAACAGCTTCTGACCGTTCAACTGCTGCCAAAACAGCTTCAGTAACGCGGACAAATTCTAAGGGAAACCAAACCCATTCGCCTGATGCTTGATTTTGTTCCACCTTCCACATATAAGGAATAGCATCGCCGTATTCTGCGGTTGGCTTAACATAAGCATTGTTGCCATCAAACTCTTCAACCAACCTCTCGTTATCCGAGAGGTCAAAGTGTTTGTGAAGCAAGCAGATACCAACCTGTTTTTGCAAGCCGTGACTGCGGATGATAGCACCGAGTTCGGTCATGTTGTCTTGGGCTTGTTCCAGCAGGTCTCTTGCCGTGAAAAAATGCTCTAAACTATCGAAAACATCTGGCTTGTAAGATGTCAGCATACAGGTTTAGGTTCCTTCTAAATATTCACTAAGTAGACGATATTTAACTTTTGCTCAAATGTCAACTAATTGCTCGCTATTCGCAGATTAATCTTTCTTATGCGTGAATATACCGGGATTTTATGAAAAATACCAAAACCTGTTGCTGTTTTAGAGCCTAAGCTAAAATAAATATAAAATATCAGATCTAAAATCACTTAAAATGGTATATTCACCTGCTCCTTGGCACCTGCAAGGTTATGCTGTTCAGACTTTGCAATTGGTAGATGTAGCACGAGTGCGCCCCTTGGTTCCCTCTGAGTTAGAAATTGTCTGTTTATTGCCAGGAAAAACGCTAGGTGGCATTTATATATCCTCCTACGGGCTGGGTTCCGTGATGGAGTACAATGAGTTAATTGTAGTTAGCGCGATCGCCAGTTATGCAGGAAAATGGGGCGCTTGGATTTCGCACATCTACGTAGACAACCCTAACTCAGTAGCTGGCGGGCGCGAAATTTGGGGACTTCCTAAAGAATTAGCTCAGTTTAGTTGGGAAGGCAGCGATTCAGTAAAAGCATCACCGCTAGGCTACCGCGTCACAGTTAGCCAAGGAAATCTGCAACTGTGCAGTCTCAATTACAGCAAACAAAGTTTTGGATTTCCCCTACCTTTGAGCGGAAATATTTTTAGCGCCGATCGCACAAATTTGCTAATGTTTAAAGGAGAGTTCCAGTCTCGCATCGGCTTTATCAAAGGCGAAGTAGAAATCTCTGAAGAGAGTCATTTTGCCAATCTAAATTTAGGTCAGCCATTGCTCGCAGTTGGCTGCGAAGAGATGCATTTAATTGCAGGTGCGCCGAAACTTGTAGGGAACATAGCTGCTGAATTCACTTATTAGCTGGAATCGGTAGGTGGGCAATATAAATATATAGCGGCTATCAGAAAGATGAGGTACGTTGTTGGGCTTTAGCCCTCTTTGTCTGGGAGGTTATGTAAGCTGTCAGTCATACCTCATCTTTCTGAGAACCGCTATATAGCCTTTCTTAAAAAGATGAGGTACGTAGTTGGGCTTGGGCCCTCTTCGTTTAGTGGTTATATAAGCTGTCAGTCATACCTCATCTTTCTGAGAACCGCTATATATCTTTTGCAAAATTCCTTTTAATCAAATTTTGGAACGGGCAAGATGCCCGTTCCACAAAAAGAATTTTTTCTGTGGAACGGGCAGAAGAGCCCGTTCCTAGCTATTTTTGCAAAAGGTTTAATGCCCACCTTACTTTACTCAAATTAAATGCCAGCGCCCGGAGCGACTTGGGCACCCATTTCTAAAACTGTACCGCGCAGGAAATCAATTTGCTCTTGAAAGTCCATGCCTTGAATCTTTCCTAATAAAGCTTGTCCAGCTTCGGGAAGTTGATAGTTAGGAGGCACGGGAATAATAGTTCCTTCATCCATTACCACCTTCTAAAGTAGGGTTCGTAGTGAGGACTTCAGTCCTTCTTAATTTTTGCGGACTAAAGTCCTCACTACCAACTTTCTACAGTAAGGTTTGTAGTGAGGACTTCAGTCCTTATTAATTTTTGCGGACTAAAGTCCTCACTACGAACCTTTTTTTACGTAGGAACCGAGATAATAGGATTTCAAAGAAAATAGGCTGGAACACAGCCAGCCTAGAATCAGGAGAACTTTAATGGAAACTTGTGGAAATTCTAGCTAAACAAACCCGAAATACCGCCGACTGCTATTGCTCCAGCCAATGCCGAAACCACCACAGAAGTTAGAGCCGTACCGAACAACCACCAAGCAGCAGTTGCGGCGGCTTCCCGCGCATCTTCTGCTTGCTGTTTGGTCTTGTTCTTGATCTCTTTAATCCGTTTTTTGGCTTCAGTTTGCAGGCGTTCGGCGCGCAATATAACGCTGTCCCGGGCTCCTTCCATTTGGTCAACAATTCGGTGAGCGTCTGTCTCGGAAATATCGGAACGAGAACTCAGTAGCGCTACTAAAGTACCGCGATCGAATTCACCCAAACGCTGTTTAATCGCGTCAAATCCGGCCTGCGGATCGTCAAATACTTTGCGGAAGTCCCGCTTGATTCCTTCGTAATTGAGCTCCGGGCGATCGAGCGAATTGAGGTAATCCCGGATTTTTGAGAAAATACCGTCAATTGTTGACTGGAACTTGTCTTGTACCATTTGAATTTGTTCGACAAACTCGTTGCGGACAGATTCAATACGATCGGCAATTTGGTTCGCTTCCTCTTCGGAAATGTCTTCCCGCTGGGACAGCAAGGCTACCAAAGTACCGCGGTCAAAGTGCTTCAGCCGATCGCCCAAACTTTGCATCCCCGCTCCGGGTTCGTTAAACAGCAACTGCAAATCTCGCTTGATACCGTCAGGATTGAGCTCTTCCTTGTCCGTATTCCGCAGGTAATTTTCCAAACTTCCTTGGAAATCCTTGACAGTTTTTTGAGCGCGAGATGCCAAGCGGCGGGGCGATTTCACGATGCTGCGAATCGAATCTTGCACGCGATCGATCGTCCGATTTACCTGTTCTTCGCTCAAATCTTCCCGCTGCGAAAGCAACTTGACCAAGGTTTCGCGATCGACCTGAGACAGTCTTTCCCGCAGCGCCAAGGCACCTTCTTTCGGATTTTCAAACAATTTGGTCAAATCCCGATTGATGCCTTCAGGATCGAGTTCTTCCAGGTTAGTATGGCGCAGGTACTCGCCAATTTTGGTAGTAACTTCCTCGTACTGCTGCTTAGCTTTGTCTGCAACTATTTGCGGCGCGTGGATAATGTTGTCGCGCACGGATTCGATTTTGTCGATCGCCCCATTTACCTGTTCTTCGCTGAGATCTTGGCGCTGCGACAGCAGTTGCACCAGAGTATCGCGATCGAATTGAGACAAGCGTTCTCTCAGCGCTTTCAAACCAGCTTGCGGGTCGCTTAACAGCGTTTGAAACTCGCGCTCGATCGCTTCAGGATTGAGTTCTTCCTTATTAGTATTGCGGAGATACTCTTCTACCTTTTGGCGCACTTCTTGCGCTTTCGATTTCGCTTGCTCTTGCAATTCTTGAGCTTTGGAAATTACGCGATCGCGCGAACTTTCGAGCCGCCCGATTAACTGATCCGCTTCCTCGGGGCTAAAATCTTCCCGCTGGCCGAGCAATTGTACCAGAGTATCGCGATCGAAGTGTGACAGGCGATCGCGCAACGCCTCAAAACCAGCATCGCGATCTTCCAACAGCGCTTGGAAGTCCTTCTCGATACCTTCAGGATTCAATTCTTCCTTGCCAGTCGATCGCAAATAATTCTCAATCCGACTACGCAAATCTTGAGACTGTTCCTCACCAGCAGCACCTTGCACAATTTCCAGAACTTCTTGGCGCACGCTTTCAAGCTGTTCAGAAATTTCCGCAGCCTGTTCCGGACTGAAGCCCTCACGGCGCCTCAGAATGCCTGCAAAATACTCAGGATTTAACATCTCTAACTGGCCCAAAACAGCTCCCGGAGAAGCTTCGGCATCGTAAATAACATCCCTAAATTCCTGCTTGATAGTTTCTCGGTTGAGATGCCAAGGTTGAGCATTCAGCAAGTAATTTTCCACATCAGCCTTCGCTGTATTGAAAGGCAGCGCAGGCACTTTGTCGCCCACCTTAGAAGCCAAAGATTTAGCTTTTTCCTTGCCTTTTTCAGTCAATTGCTGCAACTGACCAGAGATTTTTTCCACATCCAAATCCGACAAATCCGTCCGCGACAAAACAGTGCCGACAAGAGCTTCCACACCCAACAGCATCGCGCGCTTCATGCCGCTGCTGGATTCTGATTTGTTTTCCCGAGTTTCCAGAATTTGAGATAGCTTGGCATTGAGTTCATCAGACTTCAGCAAATCTGGAGCCGCAAACTTGAGAAAATCAACCAACTCTAAATTCGGGTCTTTCTTATCTTGCTGCTTGCCGAAAGTTTGCTTCCAAACACCTTCGAGTTGGTCGGCAACTTGATTGATTTCTTCCTTAGAAAAATCGCTGCGGCTGCTAATTAAATCCACAAAAGTCTGGCGGTTAACATTCTTCAGAACATCGCTTCCCGCCAGAGATTTGATATCAGTATCGCCCAGCAACTTTTCAAATTGACCGCGAATTTCCTTAACATCCAGCTTCGGTAACTGCAAAGAACCGACATAATCTTGGATGGTTTCGCGAATGCTATCCGGGTCTACAGCCGAGCCCAACTCGCGGCGGACAGCAGCCACAGACGCCTCTACAGTGTTTACCATTTGGTCGCTAGCCATCTTGTCGCCGATCGCGGAACCAGCAGTACCCATGACACCTTGAATGCCGGAAAAAGCAGTTTTAATCAAGGAACCAATCATCGAACCGACGGCGCTAGAACCGAGCCATACCAGCGTTAAAAAGTACGCCGACCAAATGACCACACCAATAATTGCCGCTCCATCTACCGAGGCAATTGAAGTTAGTTTGACCGCCAGAAAACAAGCTAAGAATAAAGCTAGGTTAACTGTGACTAAAATCCAACCGCCGACCAAGCCTTCGATCTTGCGAACTTTAGTGCCCAAACTTTCGGACTCATCATCGTCATCGTCGGGTAAAGCCTCATCCCAGTTGGAGATTTTGGCGGCGATCGAGAAATTTGTTAACAGGAATTGGAAGCCAAAAGCCATGATGACTCCGGCGATTAATGCCACAAAAAACTGAGGGCTCAGAAACATCAGCCCTCCGAGATCGGGGTGGTCAAACGGGACATCTATTTCTATTGGCATTTGAGCAATATTGAATTTGGGACTGTACAGCGACATTAATAACTCGCTTTCAAACATAAATTACCTCCTAAAGTTTGATGCCGAATTAGGCATATTGAAATCTGCCCCTAACTTTTAAGTAGGGGATTTGCAACTTTTTAGATGGTGGTTTGTTTCGTCAGGCTTTATCTTACAGAAGCCTTGATTCGTGCAATCCGGATGAGTAGTAAATCAGTTCTCTAGCTATGTCATCCTTACTGCTGATTATGGCTCTTGAAGCTGAAGAATAAATCCCTCTAAAGTCAGAAATGGTTTTTTTTGTGAGTGATAGCAGCAGAGTTCGCCCAAAAAAGGCAAGTTGGGTGCATCTAGGCGCAAGCAAATATGTTTGTAGGGGCGAAGCATGACCGCAGTGAATATAAGATTATAACTAATAACTTATATGCGGTCATGCTTCGCCCTCTTCAAAAACCAGATAGGATTCCGTTTGATTTTCCGGGAGAAAACGAGCTAGTAATTCCGGGCGATCGAGCTGCATAATCAGTCGTATGATTTCAAGAGGTTCAAGTTGAATCAAAGGCTCAATTATTGGGGCTAATTCTTCATCGATTTCGCCAAATCTTACTTGTAATATACTCTCAAGAGTCTCGCGTTTACTTTGCTGAATACCTTGCTGAATACCTTGCTGAATACCTTGCTGAGTTGCTTCTTCAAGCCGTTGTAAATAAAGGGGTAATAGTTCCATAATTAACTCCGCATTTTCTCGATGATAAATAATAAAATGATATTTAGCGCACCCTACAGATTGTAAAGTGCGCTGCTGAGTCAGGATTCCGGTTGATTTTTTTGTTCAAAACGAGCTAGTAATTCAGAGCGATCGAGCTGCCTAATTAGTCGCGTGCGATCGAGAGGTTCTAGCTCAATCAAAGGCTCGATTATTTGGGCTAATGGTTCATCAATTTCGCCAAATTTAACTTGTAGCATACTCTCAACTATCAGGCGTTGACTGCGCTGGAGACCTTCTTGGATACCTCGCTGAAGACCTTCTTGGAGACCTTCTTGGATACCTTGCTGAATACCTTGCTGAATACCTTGCTGAATACCTTGCTGAGTTGCTTCTTCAAGCCGTTTTAAATAGAGCGGTGACAGTTCCATAATTAACTCCCGATCTTCTCGATCTATGTCTTGGCGGACTTCTCATATCGTTCGCAAGTTGTACAACAATTCTAACGCGTTCAACCGAAACAAATTATCAGACGGTAATTCTCTCAATTCGGCAATAGCTTGCTTTTGCACGTTTCCCTTCCCCAAAACCCTCAGCCACAGCGTTTCGGGAGTGCGGGGGAGTTGGTGAATAGCAATGATTGCTGCTTTCAGAGACACATTCAAAAAATAAACTCCACTTACCCAATTTTCAGGTTCAGAAGTCGCCCCAAATCCAGCTAGCATCGCATCGGAAACAGTCGGCGACAGTATCCAGAGTTGCGGCAAATCAGCCTCTGCAATCCGGGTATTATCTCTAGTGGCGACTCGTTCATATTCGGCATGGACATCAAAGAGTTTACCCAGACAACTGCGAATTTCTCCGGTTTGCACAGGACTGCGGAATGGTTCAATTACAGCGGGTTTTGCTGCAATTTGACCCAGAATGCCGAGGGCTGTGGGTTCTACATCCGGTTCCGCTTTTGGGGCAAAAAAAACGTCAATCTGCCTCACTTCTCCAGCAATGTCATGGCTGGTTGCGACATTACCGAGAGGGGTTAATAGTTCTTTGAGATATTGTTTTGCGAATTGATCGTGAATGAATCTGGTCATGAAAATTATCAGCTATAAACTGTTTAAAAACCTCGCTATCAACCAATACCGTTGGGTTAAAACCGTCTTGGAGTCAAAACGATCGCAAAAATAGACTCTGCGTTGGCGAAGCCTGCCCGAAGGGCTTATGCTTCGTTCCTCTCTTCGGACAAGCCTAACTGAACCGTATTGAGCTATCAACTGTCAACTGTCAACTGTCAACTGTCAACTGTTTGCAGCATTTCCCCTCACAGTTGCGCCGGCTGCGAATACAGCCGTACTCCTCAAAACGTTCGCTGTGTTTGCGAACAGTAGGATAGGCTACCAGATGTAAAGGAATTCCGATTAATTTGTACAGCAATCGACCAGCAGCATGAAGAATATCCCAAATTTCGCTTAAGTTAGGTTCTCGCACAAATTCTCCAATTTCATCTTGTAATGCAATCCACTGAGATAGGAGAGTAGGATGGTGACAATTATCAAATGCTGCCATACCTTTTTGATAATTTTTCCAAAGTTTATTCATAGATTTCATCAAATCAGGCTGAGTTCTGATAATATCAGAAGTTAATCTGAGATGACAATTATCCGGTATTTTAAGGAAATCAGCCAATGCGACTCTCTCAAATGCTTTTCGTCACCCTGCGGGAAGACCCCGCAGAAGCAGAAATCCCCAGCCACAAACTATTACTCCGTGCTGGATACATCCGACGCATCGGTAGCGGTATTTACGCTTATCTCCCTTTGATGTGGCGAGTTCTTAAAAAAGTATCCCAAATTGTGCGCGAAGAAATGGACGCTACCGGCGCTCAAGAATGTCTCCTCCCGCAACTGCAACCGGCCGATTTGTGGCGGGAATCCGGCCGCTGGGATACCTACACTCAAGCTGAAGGTATTATGTTTGCTATGAAGGATAGGCAGCAGCGAGAAGTTGGACTGGGCCCGACTCACGAAGAGGTAATTACTACAATTGCTAAGGATATGATTCGTTCTTATCGGCAATTACCCGTACATCTCTATCAAATTCAAACTAAGTTTCGTGATGAAATTCGCCCGCGTTTTGGGTTGATGCGTGGCCGCGAATTTATTATGAAAGATGGCTATTCTTTCCACACGAGTGAAGAAAGTTTGAAGAAAACTTATCAGGATATGGCTCAAGCTTACAGCAATATGCTGCGCCGATCGGGCTTGGAATTCCGAGCGGTAGATGCTGATTCTGGTGCGATTGGCGGCTCTGGTTCTCAAGAGTTTATGGTGCTGGCAGAAGCGGGTGAGGATGAAGTTCTATATACTGAAGATGGTCAGTATGCTGCTAATGTGGAGAAGGCTGTGTCGATGCCTGCTGATGCCCAAGCTTCGCCTTTTGCAAGTTTTGAAAAGCGGGAAACGCCGGGAACTGAAACAATTGCTAAACTTTGCAAGTTTTTGAATTGTTCTCCGACGCAAGTTGTCAAAAATGTGCTTTATCAGGCTGTTTATGATAATGGTATCACAGTCTTGGTGTTGGTAAGCATTCGCGGTGACCAAGATGTGAATCAGGTAAAGTTGCTGAATGAATTGACAAAGTTAGCGGGAAATTATCAAGCTAAAACAATCCTATTTTTGACTGTTCCTGATGCGGAAGCTCAGCGGAAATGGGCGGCTAAATCTTTGCCTCTGGGTTATATGGCTCCGGATGTTGCTGATGATTATATCGCTGGAAGTAAGGAGGTAAATTCTAAGTTTTTGCGTTTGGTCGATCGCACTGCCGTCGATCTAACAAACTTTGTCACTGGTTCTAACGAGTCAGGATACCACGTGGTCGGCGCCAATTGGGGTAAAGAATTTCCTCTGCCAGCAACGGTTGTGGGCGTCAGAACTGCTAAAAAGGGCGATCGGGCGGTGCACAATCCCGAACAAACTTTGCAAACCGCCAGAGGCATCGAAGTCGGCCACATCTTCCAATTAGGCACCAAATACTCGCAAGCCATGGGCGCCACCTACACCAGCGAACAAGGCGAAGAAATGCCCTTTATCATGGGCTGCTACGGCGTCGGCGTGTCGCGGCTGGCTCAATCTGCGGTAGAACAATCCTACGATAAAGACGGAATAATCTGGCCAGTGGCGATCGCGCCGTATCACGCCATCATTAGCATCCCCAATATTTCCGACGCCCAACAAGTAGAAGTCGCCGAAAAACTCTACAATGAACTCAACCAATCCGGAATTGAAACCTTACTAGATGACCGCGACGAACGAGCAGGAGTTAAATTCAAAGATGCAGATTTAATCGGCATTCCCTATCGCATTGTTCCGGGTCGTTCGGTGAAATTAGGGAAAGTTGAAGTTGTGGAAAGAGCAACTCACAAAGCCCATGAAATTCTGATTGAGGAAGTCAATTCTACTTTAAAACAGTGGATTGATGCTGCCATCAAATAAGTTTTTGTAACGGTAATACCAATTTAATGTGAAGTTGCATATATCTCGATCCCCTAAATTCCCCTGGTGGGAGGGGGGACTTTGACCGGAATCTTGTCCCCCCCTTAATTAAGGGGGGTTAGGGGGGATCGGATTCGGGAGTAGCCTCACAAAAAATTGGTATAAGGTGCTTGCTGCACCTACATTGAGGCTAGCAAGGTGCGCGCAGCGCACCCTACATAAACTTATATAAAACTTAAAACTCGACATGAATCTGAACCTAAATCAGTTTCTTCGATTCCCTCAATCCCGAATAGGGCGCTACTTAGCCCAAGTAACTCTCGTGGCGATCGCTTACGCCGTGGGGGCGAGGCTAGCATTTGCAATTCAAGGTGTCAATCCCTTTGCTTCCTCGGTGTGGCCGCCCGCAGGAATTGCACAAGCCGGACTTTTATTGTTTGGCCCAAAAGCCTGGCCTGCGATTGTTTTGGGTATATTTTTCCTCAATTTAGTTAACCCAAGCGAACAGATATTTGCAATTTGGGTGGGAGGCAACGTAGGAGCAGTTTTGCAAGCTGTTTTTGCAGCCACTGTGCTGCGCTGGCTGGGGTTTCGTCCGTCTCTAGAACGTTTGAAAGATGTAGTTAATTTAATTTTATTGGGCGGTTTAGTTTCTACTCAGATTAGTTGCACTATTGGCGCGTTTTCCATATATTTAGCTGGCAAAGTAGATTGGGCAGAATACTGGTCGCTCCGGTGGAATTGGTGGCTGGGAGATGCAATGGGAGTTTTAATTTTAACTCCTTTGATTTTAATATTTTTGCGTCCTAAGGCAACCGCCGATCGCTTAAAAAGACAAACCGAACTCCCTAAAAATTATTTAATTTGGCGGGGAGTATGGTTAATATTATTAATTGGGGTAAGCTGGCTTGTCTTTGAGTCAAAAAATGAAGCTTCTATTTCTCGCTATCCCCTGGAATATTTGCCGTTTCCTTTGATAATTTGGGCGTCGCTCCAATTCGGTCAGCGGGCCGCTGTCTTAGGATCGTTTCTTGTGTCAAGTATCGCAATTTTTGGCAGTTCTCACGGATCTGGGCCATTTATAGCTAAAGCCGAAAATATTAGTCAGGCTATCTTATTTTTACAAGCTTTTATGGCGGTAGTTACGATTACTTCGTTGTTATTAGCCGCGACGGTAGCCGAACGCGCGGAGGCAGAAAAATCTCTGCGAGTAAGCGAAATTAAATATCGAGAATTGGTGGAAAATGCTAACAGTATTATTGTCAAACTATCTCCCGACGGCACGATTACTTTTTTTAATGAGTTTGCAGAAATATTCTTTGGCTACAATCAGGAAGAAATCCTGGGGAAAAGTGCTGTGGGAACAATCATTCCCATGAGCGACATCGAAGGGAATAACTTAGAGTTGGTTTACAATCAGATTTTACAAAATCCCGATCGCTTTACTAGCTATGAAAATGAAAATATTCGGCGTAACGGATCTCGCGTTTGGGTGTCTTGGGCAAATAAGCCGCTGGTTGATGCAGCAGGAGAACTTTTGGGCATCCTCTGCATCGGGACAGATATCACCGATCGCCGAAAAGCTGAAATAGAGCTGCTTCATCTGAACGAAAAGCTGGAAATCCGAGTTGCAGAGCGGACAAATGCCCTGAAACAAAGCGAACTTCAGCTACAGAAACAGAAATCGGCATTAATTGATTTAGCCAAAAATAAAGCGCTGAATCAAGGCGACTTAACCAAAGCGCTTCAAGAAATCACTGAAACTGCTAGCCGTACTCTGGAAGTTGCGCGATCGAGTATCTGGTTGTACGATCGCCCTAAATCCAAGATGGAGTGCCTGGATTTGTTCGATCGCGCCCTCAACCAGCACTCAGAGGGTATGGAATTAGCAGAAGCAGACTATCCTGTCTATTTTCAAGCACTCCGAGAAGAGCGCGCAATTGCTGCCTTTGACGCCCAAAAAGATTTTAGAACTAGAGAATTTGTGGAAGCTTACCTAATTCCGTTAGGCATCACTTCCATGCTAGATACGCCGATTCAGATAGGCGGAGAAACAGCAGGAGTCCTCTGTTTAGAACACGTAGGAATGCCGCGTTATTGGACTATCGAAGAACAAAGTTTCGCTGTTTCTCTAACAGACTCTGTAACTTTTGCAGTGGAAGCGCGAGAACGCCAGCGCGCTGAAGCAGCCCTGCGACAAGCTGAGGCAAAATACCGCAGCATATTTGAAAATGCGATCGTCGGCATCTTTCAAACTACTCCAGATGGAGAATATCTTAGCGTCAACCCAGCTTTAATTCGCATTTATGGTTACAGTTCCTGTGAGGAAATGCTGGAAAAGTTAACTGATATCAACCGCCAGCTATATGTAGACCCGGAACGCCGCGCCGAAGTCATCCACTTAATGCGAACAAACGGCAAAGTATCGGATTTTGAATCTCAAGTTTACCGCCAAGATGGCAGTATAATTTGGATTTCCGAAAATGCTTATACTGTCTGCGACATACATGGAAATTTGCTTTATTACGAAGGTACTGTCGAAGATATCACAACTCGCAAAGAAGCTGAAGCAGCTTTGCGCTTAGAACAAGAAAAATCTGACCGTCTCCTCCTCAACGTTTTGCCGCAAGCGATCGCCGAAAGACTCAAACAAGACCAAAGCATCATCGCCGATACTTTTGCCGAAGTCACAGTATTGTTTGCAGATATAGTCGGTTTTACTCAAATTAGCTCCCAAATTTCTCCGCCGGAATTAGTTTCCTTGCTTAACGAGATTTTTTCGACATTCGATCGCCTAGCCGAAAAGCACGGATTGGAAAAAATCAAAACCATTGGTGACGCTTATATGGTAGTTGGAGGGCTGCCGATGCCCCGCAGCGATCACGCAGAGGCGATCGCCCAAATGGCCCTGGATATGCAGCAGGCAATTATTGACTTCAGCAATACCAACAATCAAGATTTCAGCATCAGAATCGGCATCAACAGCGGCCCGGTTGTCGCCGGAGTCATCGGCATCAAAAAATTTATCTACGATTTGTGGGGAGACACAGTTAACACCGCTTCCCGTATGGAATCTCACGGCTTACCCGGTCAAATTCAAGTTACATCTGCAACTTACGAGCGATTGCAGGACAAGTATTTATTAGAAAGTCGCGGCACCATTGAAGTCAAAGGCAAAGGCGAGATGAACACTTATTTTCTCACAGGAATCAAGTTATAAAATAAGGAAAATGAAAGAGGCAAAAAGGAAGAAGTAATAGTAGTTGTAGGGTGTGTCGCTAGTGAAAAAACCTCAATTTAAATCAATTTTTTGAGTAGCAACGCACCTGTGCTTAGCCCGTACAAACAAAGCCAACAATTCTATTTAAATAATTAAAAATCTCCTAATAGTTTTGACGGTTGGTATAGTTAGTTAAAAATATAAAAGTCACTATGAACCAAAACAAAAATCAATTTATGCGATTTATTCAATCTATAAATTGGCAATATTTAGGAAAAATAGCTGTCATTGCCTTTGCTTACGCTTTAGGAGCTAAAATAGCATCTTCAATCCCCGGCGTGAATAAATTAGCTACCTGCGTCTGGCCGCCCGCAGGAATTGCCCAAGCAGCAGTTTTATTATTTGGTCGGCGCCTTTGGCCGGGAATAGCTTTAGGCGTATTTTTTTACGAGACTCTCAACCTCAAAATATCCTTAATAAATGCAACAATTAGTGCTTTTTGCGGTTGTTTGCAAGCTTTATGTGCATTTACTTTGCTGCAACAGTTCAAGTTTCGCCCCTCACTGGATCGACTAATTGATGTAGTCAGTTTAATCTTTTGCGGTGCTGTAGTTGCCACTCAAATCAACTGCACTCTCGGCACGCTGCGGCTGTGTTTGACTGGTCTTATTGACTGGAGCGAATATTGGGAAATTCGGTGGAATTGGTATCTTGGAGACACCTTAGGAGTTTTGATTTTTACTCCTATGCTGCTAATCTTTTACCAAAAGATAGCGACACGCAATCAACAAAAAATTAAGATTAAAACACTTGTAAATATAATTTTATGCGCCATATGTTTGCTACTATTAATAATAGTCAGTTGGCTAGTATACACATCAAAAACTGATAGTAATCTATCCGGCTATCCCCTAGAATACTTGCCATTTCCGTTGGTGATTTGGGCAACCATTCAATTCGGTCAGCGCGGAGCTGTTTTAGCATATTTTATTGTATCCAGTATTGCCATTTGGGGAGGCTCTCAGGGATCTGGCCCGTTTATTACCAAAGCCATAAATATTAATCAAGCAATCTTATTTTTGCAGGCTTTCATGAGCGTAATTGTAATTACTTCGCTGCTGTTAGCTGCCACAGTAGCAGAACGCGCATCAGCAGAGGATTTGCTGCGGCAAAGCGAAGTTAAGTATCGGGAATTGGTCGAAAATGCTAACAGCATTATTTTAAAACTAGATACAGAAGGTAATATTACTTTTTTTAACGAGTTTGCACAGAATTTTTTTGGTTACAGAGAAGAAGAAATACTGGGAAAACACGCAGTTGGCACAATTCTACCCCAGACAGATACAGGGGGAAACGACCTGGCCGTGTTATTGAGCAATATTTTAAATAACCCGGAACAGTATACAACAAATGAAAATGAAAGTATGCGGCGCAGTGGATCTCGCGTTTGCGTATCCTGGGCAAATAAACCGCTGTTTGATGCGGCCGGAAAGTTCGCGGGGCTGCTGGCAATCGGTACGGATGTCACAGACCGCAGGCGGGCTGAAATTGCGCTTTGCAAGCTGAATGAAGAGTTAGAATCTAGAGTTGAAGAACGAACTAATGCTCTCAATGAAACTTTAAATGCACTGCGAGTTCAACAAGCACAGTCAGAACGGTTGTTGTTGAATATTTTGCCTGAAGAAATAGCAAATCGGTTGAAGCGGGGAGATAGCACGATCGCAGATACTTTTGCTGATGTTACTGTATTATTTGCGGACATCGTAGGTTTTACTCAATTGAGTGCGCGAGTTTCTCCAACAGAATTAGTTGCGTTGCTGAATGATATTTTTTCGACTTTTGACAACTTAGCAGAAAGGCACGGTTTGGAAAAAATTAAGACGATTGGCGATGCTTACATGGTAGTGGGAGGGCTGCCAATTACTCGCCCAGATCACGCAGAGGCGATCGCAGAAATGGCCCTGGATATGCAGCAGGCAATTATTGAATTCAGCAATACCCACAATCAAGATTTTAGTATCAGAATCGGGATCAATACCGGCCCGGTTGTCGCTGGAGTCATCGGTATTAAAAAATTTATTTACGATTTGTGGGGAGACACCGTTAACACAGCTTCCCGCATGGAATCTCACGGTTCGCCTGGGTGCATTCAGGTGACAGTGGCAACTTATCAGCAATTGCGAGAAAAGTATTTTTTTGAAAGCCGCGGTGCGATCGAAGTTAAAGGTAAGGGGAGGATGACTACTTATTTACTGAAATGCCGAAAATTCCTCTAATCCAGGTTTTTCTCTAAAAGTTAAAATTTCCTGGACGCATCAATGCCCAAGAAACCGGGTTTTTTATCTAAATTTAAGGTTATGATGCAGTGTTTATCTAAAAAAACCCGGTTTCTGCCTCAACTTTTTCAGTATATAAAAGTAAGGGCGATCGCACTTTTAATGTATACGATCGCCCTTTGCTCAACTAACAAGATTATTTAAAGCTTGTAAAGATTAATTCCAGCTTCCTTAGCCATAATTTCCAAACCCTTGTGCTCCAAGGTTTTAATCGCCTTCGTAGAAAGGTGTAACTTGACCCAACGCTTCTCCTGCGGCCACCAAATCCGCTTCCACTGCAAATTAGCGCCTTGCAACTTGTGAGTGCGGTGGTGCGAGTGAGAAACCGCAAAACCGTTGTTCGCCTTCTTGCCCGTTAGCTGACATTTCCGTGACATATTGCCCTCCAGACTACTTTTTTTTGATGCAGCCTTTTATTATATATCAACTGCGTAGAACCCCCCTAGCCCCCCTTGTTAAGGGGGGGACAAGAAAACCTCCGATCGCTCTCTCAGCAAGGGAAATCAACTTTTGCTTCCGCAGTTGGCTTGCGCTTGGGCTAAGGTATGTTGTTGGGCTTTAGCCCTCTTTCCTAATCTTATAAAGAGGGCTGAAGCCCAACAACGTACCTAGTTTGTATAAAACCACTCCCCCTTAGCAAGGGAGGGGGGTTAATTACATTGCACGTTCAGTCAATTTTGTCAAGACATGGTTCGATCGCTCGACAAACTCCTGCATCCCTTCAGCATCGAAACCCTTCTGGGCCATCAAAGCCAAGTCATAAACGTGGTGACAAATCATGCTGGCCAACTGCGCCGAGGGAGACTCGCCGCCGCCTTGAATAATCGCACCCTGACTCAAATTAGCCAGATTTTGAATCAGCGGGTGAGACGTATTCACCAGCAAAACGTGTTCATCGGGGAATTGCGCTGCTTGCTGCTGCAAAAGCGCCGTCATATCGCGCATCCGGCGCAAAGCTTCCGGTAACAGAACGATCGCAGGTGGCGCCGCCTCAGCAGAGTCAGACTTCAAAGCTTCTGTGCGGATGTTTACTTTTGGCTTGTTGAGAGCATTTTGGAACAGTTCTTTAACTTGTTCGCTGCGAGTTTTATTAGTCGCCGGATCGACAATTTCGGCTTCTTTTTCTTTGTCAATTAGTGTGTCGTCGATGTCGGAATCCACCCGCGAGAATTTAACATCTGAGTATTCGCGTTCCAAGAAACTGATAAAGTGCGTGTCAATGAAAGAATCCATAAACAGCACTTCTAAACCTTGGCTTTTGTGCAGGGCGACGTAAGTTGCTTGTGACGCAGGTTCTGTGCAGTAAAATACGCGGTTTTCGTGGCGTTTTTGATTGCGTTCCAAATACTCTTTCAGCGTCGTGTAAGGTTGCGTCGAAGTAGAACTGTCCGATTTTGGAGTAACATCTTGCCACAAATCTCCGTCCTCAGTTTGCACCTGCACTTCTGGCGTTGCAATTTCTGGTTTTTCTGCTGTTGGTTCGTAGGTGCTGCGGTAGATTAAGATATCTTCGACTTGTTTTTTGAACTTATCATCGTTGAGAGATCCAAACTTGACAAAAGTGCCGATATCTTGCCAGCAACGGATGTATTCATCGCGGTCGTCGCGGTAAAGTTCTTTTAGGCGATCGCCCACTTTCTTCGCAATATAATCAGCGATTCTTCTGACTGTGCGATTGCTTTGCAAAGAACTGCGAGAAACGTTCAGCGGAATATCGGTACTGTCAATGACTCCCCGCAGCGGCATCAAGAATTTTGGAATAATTTCTTCGCAGTGATCGCTGACAAAAACTTGGTTGCAAAATAGCTTGATATTACCTTGGGTAACATCGACATCCGGCCGCAATTTGGGAAAGAAAAGAATGCCGTTGACAATGAAAGGATAATCTGTGTTCAGGTGTACCCAAAGTAGCGGCTCGTCTTGAAACGGATAAAGATAGCGGTACAATTCTAAGTAATCTTCTTTCTGCAAATTGCTGGCTGCTTCCCGCCAAATTGCCTTATGCTTGTTGAGTTCCTCTCCCTCAAATTTGATCGGAACTGGCATGAAATCGCAGTAAGTTTTGATTAGCTGCTTAATGCGAGTGGCTTCTACATATTCTAGTTCTTCGTCTTGGAGAGTGAGAGTAATCGTAGTGCCGCGTTCGGTGCGGGCGGATTCTGATAGTTCAAAAGCGGGTGAACCATCGCAATACCAATGTACTGCTTGTGCGCCTTCTTGGTAAGAAAGGGTGTCTATGTCTACTTTCTGAGCGACCATGAAAGAAGAGTAGAAACCGAGTCCAAAGTGGCCGATAATTGCGTCGTCGCCACTGCCTTGATATTTTTGAATAAATTCTTCGGCGCTGGAGAAGGCGACTTGATTGATGTATTTTTTTACTTCGTCGGCTGTCATCCCGATGCCGTTGTCGGTAATTGAGAGTGTTTTGTTTTCTTTGTCGATCGCAATATTGATTTGTGGTTCGCCAATGTCGCCGCTGTATTCGCCGGAACGGGAAACCATTTTGAGTTTGGCTATGGCATCGACGGCGTTAGAAATTAGTTCCCGCAAGAAGACTTCGTGGTCGGTGTATAGCGATTTCTTGATAATCGGGAAAATATTCTCGGTATGGATTGAGATTGTTCCCTGTTCTAAAACTGTCATAGATTTTCTCTCTGCTGACTGATGATTAATCACTATTTATTGATTTTGGGCGATCGCGCTACATATTGCCGAAGGGATTACCACAAAAAGATGATTCGGTTTTCCTCACATCTTGCACAATTCTCAATAAGCCTTTCACGGGCGGGCAGGATGCCCAACCCCTACTCCCCACAACAAGATTTAGTTTTTGTCGAACAGGCATCTTGCCTGTTCTTGAAAATGGTGCAAACTATCATCGGCGGGCAGGATGCCCACCCCACAACAAGATTTAGTCTTTGTGGAACAGGCATCTTGCCTGTTCTTGAAAATGGTGCAAGATGTCAGTTTTCCCCACATCATAGCTCACAAAGGCAACCGCAGGACAAAGGTGCTGCCACAGCCCAATTCGCTACGCGCGCTGAGGCTGCCGCGGTGTGCGCGGGCGATCGCGCGGGCGATCGCCAATCCGAGTCCCGATCCGCCGGTATGGCGCGATCGAGATTTGTTGACTCGGTAAAAGCGATCGAATATCCGCCCTAAATCTGCCGCCGCTATCCCAATCCCGGTATCTTGCACCTGAATTATCGCCTCTTGGTGAGTGCAATCTAAGATTACTGTGACTTTTCCGCCAGGGGGAGTGTATTGAATGGCGTTGACAATTAAGTTAGTAACGAGACGGTAAAGTCGATCGGCATCTCCGACAACATTCAATGGATGCTGTACGCGGATTTCGGATGTTAGCGCTACCTGGGAGGATCTCGCCAAAGCAGCCAATTCCTCGACTAAATCGCCCACCAAGTCGTTTAAACAACAAAGCTGAGGGCGATCCTCTTCGAGGGCTTCGCTAACGGATTTCACCTGAGAGTCCATCCGCGCCAACAGCAACAAATCAGTGACTAACTGAGTCAATCGTCGGTTTTGGCGATCGACAGTCTGCAAAATTTCCCGTGCTTCTTTCTCATCCAATTGTGGCATTAACAGCGCCGATTCTACAGTGGCTTGAGATGCCGCTAAAGGCGTTCGCAATTCGTGGGCAGCATCCGCCGTAAACTGTTGGATTTGTCGGTAAGAAGAATAAATCGGTTTCATTGCCAATCCTGCCAGCCACCAACTAGAAAAAACCACCAAAATCAAGGCTGTCGGCAATCCTAATTTCAAAATTAATCTCACTGTACTGAGATAACTGTTGAAGTCTTGCAAGCTCCGTCCTACTTGAAAGTATCCCCAATCTTCCAGGGTGTTTGTGTGCAGTGATACAGAAATTTGGTGATAAATATTCCCTTTGCTGTCAGCGATTGTTTGCCAGTGTTGGGAGTTAAATATCGGCGGCAATGTTTCGGGATAAGCGCCTGCTGTAGCAATCAATTTCCCAGAAGAGTCAAATAAACGAATATAGTAATAGCTTTGGTTGATAGCGCTTAAAATATGGCGATCGGCTAACTGTTCTTTAACGCCGTTAACTCCAATTACGCGGAGGTTTGGCAAAAGTTCATTGACGATTGGTTCTAGGCGTCCGGGTTGCTGTAGCTTGATTTCGAGGCTATCGTGGAGTGTCCCCGCTACCGATTCTAGTTCGCGATCGATCGCAATCCAGTGCGCGTGGGCGATCGCCTTATATACACCAAATCCCAACAAGCTTAAAATCAAACCCATGACTGCGGCGTAGGAAATCGCTAATTGCGATCGAGTGCGGTTAAATAGTTTATTTTGATTCACAATTCATGATTGGGTAATTGGTAATTGGTAATTGGTAATTGATTGGGATGATATTTTTTTATTTACCGCAGAGAACGCAGAGGACGCAGAGAAGGAGAAAAGAGAGAATTAGTAGAAGGGAGGAAAATAAATAGTCTTTTCTGAGTCCGCAAAGGCGGACTTTGTTTGTGTAAATGCGATTTCAACTTTTCTTAGTCCGCGGAGGCGGACATTGTTTGTGTAGACGCGGTTTCAACCGCCGAGTCTAAAAGTAATTTTGAAGGCAGAATTCAACTTTTCATCCGATATCCGACGCCGTGGACAGTTTCAATTAAGTTCGCACAGCCAACGGATTCGAGTTTGCGCCGCAGCAAGCGCACTTGAGCGGCTACTACATTGCTAAAAGTATCTGCGCTGGCTTCCCATATCTGATTCCGAATTTGGTCAGTCGTGACAATTTGGTTCGGATGTTTCATCAAATATTCTAACAATTGAAATTCTTTGTTAGTCAGCGAAATTGTTTGGTTGGTGCCGTTTTGATTGAGATAAAAAGCTGTGCGATTCCCGCAATCTAAGGCGAGATTTCCGATTTGTATCTGTTGGGGCTGTATTTGGGGCGATCGCCTTTGCAGCGCCCGCAACCTTGCTAACAGTTCCGCCATCCCGAAGGGCTTGACTAAATAATCGTCAGCCCCCGCATCCAATCCCGCCACTTTATCTTCCATCCTGTCTTTGGCTGTCAGCATCAAAACTGGCAAAAAACTATGTTTGGCGCGCAATCTTCGCAGCAATTCTATTCCCGACAATCCCGGAAGCAACCAGTCAAAGATGGCTAGGGTGTATTCCGTCCACTGACTATCTAGATATTCCCAAGCTTCATTCCCATCCTGGGCCCAGTCAACTATGTATTTTTCTTGCTTCAAAGTGCGATCGATCGCCTTTCCTAAATCTGGTTCATCTTCAACTAGCAATATTCTCATAAAAAGTAACCTTATGTCGCGCTAGGTACGTAGTTGCGCTTTAGCGCTAAAGCGCAACTACATACCTTTTGAAAAGTACCAATTGCGTTAGGATATAATTAATTCTTCAACTCTAAATTAACAAAACCCCGGTCGATCCGACCGGGTTTTTACAACTAAATTCAACTCAAATTACTGAGTGAATGTAAAACGACCGTCCACTTTTTCTCCCTTAATATCCGCATTCACCTTCACAGGATACTGACCTGGATCTTTGCCGGGAAATACAACAGCGTAATGTTTGCCTTCAGGATCGTATTTGAGAGCTAGGGTTTGTTGCTTTCCACTCGGCAACTGCACTTGTGCTGACACTTTTGCGTCAGGAACCGGTTCCTTTTTATCGCCTTTTTGCAGGTACAAATCTAAGTGAGTTCCAGTAGCTTGTTTTTCAGGTACAAACTCTAAATGGTAAGCTCCAGCATTGACAACTTGACCGCCTTTAGCTCCTTTTGCACCAGCAGGAGCAGCGGCGGGAGCGGAAGAGACAGGTTTTGAGGCAGCAGGAGGGGGTGTTGGAGTGATTTTTGTATCGCTTGCTTCGTCGCCTTTACCGCAAGCTCCCAAAAACAGCAGTCCGATACTGCCGAGAATAATTAAACTTGATTTGATCGTTTTCATGTGCTTGACTCTTTACGGACAATTATTCGTAAATTATGGCATTTTAAAACAGGGCGTCAATCGATTTTAGATTTTAGATTTTAGATTTTAGAGGCGACTCCACGGATAAATTCGGGGGCTTGAGGATTTTCGATTTGGGATTGATTCCACGGATAAATCACGTGGCGGGTACCATGAAGAAATTCGCTTGTCAAGGAAAATCATCAAAAAATCTTCAGCAATAGCCCGAATCGTTGCTAGAAAGCACTTAAACCAGTTTTTTCATCTTCAGCAACAGGCTCAGGTTGTTGAGGTCGTAAAAATTTCCCAAATTGAGCATACAAGGCTGGCAAAACTAACAGAGTTAACGCCGTAGAAGTAAACAATCCTCCTAAAACTACGATCGACAAAGGTTGTAATATTTCTTTTCCTGGCCCGCCTTCTAAGACTAACGGTGCTAAACCCAAAGCTGAAGTTAAAGCGGTCATTAAAATGGCGTTGAGGCGTTCCATCGAGCCTTTAACAACGGCTTCTTGAAAGGGCATTCCTTCAGCAAATTTAGAGTTATAGTTGTCTACTAACAGCAAGCCGTTGCGGGTAGCTACGCCGAATAATGTGACAAACCCAACCAGGGAAGCGACGGAAATTATACCGCCAGTCAAAGCTACAGCAATTACTCCTCCAACTAAGCCGATCGGCAAATTGATCATAATCATCGCAGTTGAAGCGATCGACTTAACGGACAAGTACATCAAGACGTTAATGACCAAAAAAGCGATCGCGCTAAACACCATAATATTCTGCGAAGCCCTTTGTTCCGCCTCAAATTGACCGCCGTACTGGATAAAATAACCAAACGGTAACTGCACCTCCCGCTTGACTTTAGCTTGAATTTCATTCACAACCGATCGCAAATCCCTACCTTT
>NZ_JAEQCB010000099.1:0-18494 GCF_020738785.1 Microcoleus sp. PH2017_05_CCC_O_A
TCTTGATTTCTAATATACTCTTTCAATACTTCTAAGGGTGCGGCACCAACGGATAGACCAAGTACATTCTAAGTTCTGTAAAAGAATAGCACTCTCGACCATAAAGGTTCTCATCGTTGGCAAACCAAGATATGATTTAGTAGCAGATGAATTTTAGCATAGTGATGAAAGCAAGATATCGCTACAGATTTTACCCAACTAGCCAACAGCAGCAGGGCTTAGCTCAACTGTTTGGCTGTGTGCGGGTGGTTTGGAATGATGCTCTTGCACTTTGCAAACAGTCAGATAAAAAGCCTAGTTCAGCAGATTTGCAAAAAATCGTCATTACCCAAGCCAAGAATACTGAAGAAAGAGCTTGGTTAGGAGATGTGTCATGCGTCCCACTGCAACAATCTGTTGCCGATTTAGATGTTGCTTTCAAGAACTTTTTCAACTCCTGTAAAGGTAAGAGAAAGGGGCGTAAAGTTGGATATCCTAAGTTCAAGAAAAGGACTAACAGCCAATCGGCACGTTTTAGAGTTGGAGGGTTTTCTCTCAAAGGTGATGGTGTCTATTTGGCTAAAATTGGAATTGTTAATCCAATATGGTCTAAAAGTCTTCCGTCTGAACCTAGCTCTGTGACGGTAATCAAGGACTGTGCAAACCGCTATTTTTTGAGTTTTGTTGTAGAGATTCAACCAATGCAAGTTGAGCGTCAAAACTCAAGTATTGGAATCGACCTAGGGATTAAAACTTTTGCAGTAATGAGTAATGGCGAGAAAGCCGAAAGTCCGGGCTATAAAAAGCCTTACCGAAAAGTACGCAAGCTACAACGCAAATTAGCTCGTCAACCAAAAGATTCTAAAAGAAGAAATGTAACTCGCATCAAAATTGCTAAGTTACACAATCGAATTGCCGATACCCGCCAAGACTTCCTGCACAAATTGTCAACCAAAATAGTCAACGAAAACCAAGTAATTATTTTGGAAGATTTAAATGTTTCTGGCACGATCAAGAATCGTAAACTTGCCAGGGCAATTAGTCTGCAAGGATGGAGAGAATTCAGAACTCTTTGCGAAGCTAAATCGGAGAAATTTGGCAGGGAATTCAAGGTAATTAGTAGATGGGAACCGACTAGCCAAATCTGTGCAGATTGTGGATTCAAATTGGGCAAGATTGATTTATCTATTCGATCGCGTGCTTTGCGTCAGTTGCGGTGTTGAGCAAGATAGAGATGAAAATGCTGCTAGGAATATAGAAATGGTCGGCATGGGGCATCGGCACGACCTTAAATGTACGCGGAGACAGAGTAAGACTATGAAAGGTAGCATCAGTCGATGATTTTATCGGTGAAATCGCGGCTTTAGGTGCTGCATTTGTCTGGGCTCTATCTTCCACAATCTGGCAGCGAGTCGGACAGCAAATCCCCGCAGTTGTACTAAACTTGCTCAAAGGTGCGATCGCCCTTGTCATGCTTTTTGCCACGATAATAATCTTAGGCAAATCCTTACCAGCAGTCAACCCCAATATCTTAATAATGCTGCTCATCAGCGGCGCCCTAGGAATTGGCATCGGAGACACCGCTTTCTTTATCGTCTTAAAATATTTAGGTGCGAGGCGAGCGCTGCTTCTAGAAACCCTATCTCCCCCTTTGACAGCTTTATTCGGCTTGATATTTTTGCAAGAAAAGCTATCGCTTATTGCTTGTACAGGCATTCTTTTAACAATCTGCGGCGTAGCTTGGGTAATTGCCGAACGAACAGCCGAAACCACCTTACCATCAAAACATCTTTGGCAAGGATTAGGCATTAGTTTATTAGGACAAACAGCCCACGCAGCCGGAGCAGTTTTATCCCGCGCCGCCTTCGCTCAAATAGATATCGATCCCTTGTGGACAGCGGCCTTACGTTTGAGCGGAGGTATGGCAGTCATGCTGTACTTTCTCAACCCCACAAACCTTGGCACTTTCCAACAATTAAAAGCGCCAAAAATATTAGGTGCAATAATTTTAGCAGCTTTTTTGGGAACCTATCTCGGAATTTTCCTGCAACAGACTTCCTTGAAATATGCACCCGCAGCCATCGCTCAAGCACTTAGTTCTACAAGTCCCCTGTTTATACTGCCTCTAGCCGTACTCGCGGGCGAAAAGGTTAGTCTCCGGGCTGTTGTGGGTGTGGTTTGTGCGATCGGCGGAATCGCGCTATTATTGGGATTGAGGTGATTCGATTTTAGATTTTAGATTTGATATAAGTTCTCAACAATAATGAAACTATACGTCAGATCCCAAGTACGCTCCTAGTCAGTAATTATCAAATCTAAAATATCAAATTAAAAATACTATGAATTCTTATTCAAGCGAGCAGAAAATTAATTATTTAGGAATTCCACACCAACAGATTAACTGGCTTCAACAACAGCCAGACGGCATCATATTTCAACAAAATTCCGGCGACAGCATCGTAGCCATCAAAAAAGATAAATCATGCTTACTCCTGGTTTTGGTAGACAGAGAAACTTTGAGTACAAGTGTAGCTCAATCAATCCTCGACCTCAACAATCCACTTAAATTAATATTTCCATATTCCCAAGCAATGCTGTTAGCATTACTCTGGAAAACTCAACCAAAAAATATCTATATAATCGGTTTTGGGGGTGGCACTCTTCCCAGAATTTTGCATCACTATTTCCCTAACGCGATAGTCGAATCTGCTGACATAGACGCAACAGTTGTCGAAGTTGCTCAAAAGTTTTTTGGCATTCAATTTAATGACAGACTAAAAGTAGCCATTCAAGATGGTCGTCAATATCTTGCCGAACAAAATCCCACCATAAAAAATGATATAATTATTGTGGATGCTGGTTTTGGCAGCGGCTATATGCCCTATCCATTGGTCACACAAGAATTTTACCAACTCTGCAAAACGCACTTGTCAAATACGGGCGTTGTAGCTATCCACCTATTCCACAAACAAGAGTTTAATGCGGCGGCGGTTAAAACAATTCAAAGTGTGTTCGCACAAGTTTATATCTGCAATTTAGATGCTGGTAACAGTATAGCGTTCGCGACTAATGCTCCAGATTTAGCTAGAAATGAAATCTTCTTGAAAGCCGAACTTATTCAAGATTTCCACAATTTAGAATTTTCCTTAATAGAAATGTCGTTTCAGCTCAAAACATTAGCGGAATTGCCGGAATGGCTGAAAATTTGGGAAACGCTACCAATTTTTACAGATGCTGCAATGCCGAGGGAATATTTGGACTGATCGCAATATTATACTAAGCATGAAAATTTCTGGCTACAACACCAAATTTAAGTAGAGTTAAATGGATGGTTGTGTTCTCAAAGATTCTCGGTTGTGCGTCGCGATGAGATTTTTTCTCTTTTTTGAGGATTAGCAGTGGCGACGCACCCTACAGATACTGTTGCATTGATTGTTGAAATTGGTATTGTAAAACTTCATTGAGTTTATAAGCAATTATAAACAATAATGGTATTATATTGTTGAGAATGTTGAACAAGGAATACGCATAGCCCAAAAAACGGAAGTCTCAAATGCAACTAACAGAGAGGCACATCATTAAATCAACGGAACACCGTTTCGCCGAAATTGACGAACTAGCTTTCAAATCCAAAAATCTGTACAATGCTGCTAACTACGTCATTCGTCATAACTTTATCTATGGATGGGGCTACGTTAATTACAACGAGATGAACCGATTGATGAAGTCTCATCAAGCCTACAAGGCTTTACCTGCTAAAGTAAGCCAGCAAATCTTGATGGTTCTAGATCAGAATTGGAAATCGTTTTTTGAAGCCGTTAAAGGTTATAAAGCCGATTCTTCAAAATTCACGGGTCGCCCGAAATTGCCAAAGTACAAAGACAAGACCAAAGGGCGAAACCTTCTCGTCTACACGATTCAAGCGATTAGTAGTAAACAGTTGAAGAAAGGAATCGTTAAACTTTCGGGTACTGAACTTTTAATCAAAACCAAAGTCGATCCCGATCGAATTTGTCAAGTTAGGTTGGTTCCGAAATGTGATTCTTATGTAATTGAGGTAATTTATGATGCTTGTACTGAGCATAGTCGAAGTGAACCGGAGTCCACCGCCTCATATAACGACTTTGCAGCCGGTGTTGATTTGGGGCTGAATAATTTAGTGGCGCTAACTTCAAATCAACCGGGATTTATCCCGCTGTTGATTAACGGGCGGACATTGAAATCGATCAATCAGTTCTATAACAAGCGCTCATCGCGATTACAATCCCAATTGAAAGGGAGGCGCAAAACTTCACCTCGGATTCAACGCTTAACTCGCTGTCGCAATCAAAAAGTAGACAATTATTTGCATCATACGAGTCGCAGGATTGTTGATATTTTGGTCGCGCAACGAATTGGAACGTTAGTAATTGGCAAAAACGCACAGTGGAAAACCGATATCAACCTCGGAAAACAGACTAACCAAAACTTTGTCAGCATTCCTCACGCTCGATTAATTGAGATGCTAGAATACAAAGGTTTTTTGGTTGGAATCAAGGTAATCGTGCAGGAGGAATCTTTTACCTCCAAAGCCAATTTCTTGGGCTTAGATCCAATTCCTGTTTACGGAAAAACAAAAACAGAACCTGTATTTACCGGAAAACGGATTAAGCGAGGTTTATACAAAACATCGACTGGTCAGTTAATTAATTCTGACGTGAACGGTTCTTTTAACATTCTCAGAAAAGCAATCCCAAATGCGTTCGGCGATGGGATACGTCGTGGGCGTAGTTCAGCCGAGGCGGGTCAATCCGCTTAAAGTGAAAGTGAAGGGGGAGGGACTTGAAGCCTCCCATGTCTATAAATGACTATACTTTTACCAGCTATTAAACCAACTACTTGACAGTGCAATGGTAATAGTGTATTATGTAAGTAGTACACATAAATAAAAATATGAGACTAAAAAGTTGGGAGTCTCCCCGCAACGAGGGCAGAAACTCTAAAGGCAAAGGCGGCTCGGCCAGAGCTAGACAGCTCAAAAAGCAACAGCAAACTCTCCGAAAAAAGTTAAAAGCTCAGCACGATCGCCCAAACGATCGCCCACCAAACCACAAACCAAACCACAAAGGGAAGGAAACCGATAATTCCTTCCCTTTTTTTGTATCTTTCTGCCGTTGCTCAATCCCGCTGAATGTTCGGACAAATGGTGCGAGTAATACACTCCGGCGAGGGTTTCTCTTGCCAGCGGTTGAGAATTCCTTGCAATTCTCCTTTCAAAGTTTCTAACGCTGCAATTTGCCCGGAAATTGCCTCAACCTTGGCCGTTAGATGCTGCTTCGCTTCAGAGCAAGGCAACTCTCCCCGATCGCGAACTTGTAAAATATCCTTAATCTCCTGAAGGCTCAAACCCAGAGCCTGAGATCGTTTAATAAACGCCAACCTGTTGAATACCGCTTCCCCAAACAAGCGATAACCAGCCGGCGATCGCTCTACCGCCGGAGACAGCAGGCCCATTTCGTCATAGTAACGAACAGTTTTCACCGATAAACCGCTACAACCCGCTACAGAGCCAATTTTGTACAGTTTCTCGGCAACAGTAATATTCATACAGCAAGCCTCAAAGATCGAAGATCGAAAGACTTTTTTGATCCTATGTTTAGTAATGCCTCAGATGCAGAGTGGCGCGATCGCCACCTCACCCCCGTCGCCGTTGCGCGCTAATCTTAATAAGGAGGATTTTTCTTAGACACGTTGTTGAGCGTGGGCAACTGAGGTCGAGAAGACTGAGGAGGAAGATAGTATTCGGCAGCAGGGGCGGGTTGTTCGGCTTCAGAGCGGTAAACTTGCCACCAACGGAGACCCATCGCTACCCCAGCAGTACCCAGTCCAAAAGCCAATAAAGAGCCGCTCGCACCAATGCTGCCGATGGCTGCATCGACAACGCCCACTGTTATAACAAAGCTGGTAATTGGCTCTCTACGGTAAGCTGACTTCAAAAGTCGCGTCCACGAAGCATTCATGTGGTTTTACTCTGTTCTATATTTATCTAAAATCTCTAAAACTTAGAGTTGGCGGTGCGATCGGGATTTCTAGCTTTGAAACTAGCTTCACCTCAATTAATCTTCTCGCCTGTCGCGAATTGTACGGGAGCGAGGCCAAATTGCCAAGCTTGCCCAATCAAAATTTCATCCGACATACAAACCCAAAGCTAGCTCTTGCATTGTCTAAACCGATGTTTCTCGATCGACAAGTCGCTGGGCTTGATTTCTAACTAATATTCTAATCAATTCGCGAAGTGGTCGCGGTCAGCATGGTGACACCCTTGCGGCTGACAGTCCACACAAAGTATGAGGTTGACCCGCCCAAAAACGGGTACAAGCCCTCAACGCTCGCTTAGGGTAAATCCCCAAATTTTAGACTCCTGTTTTTTTCCCACATGAATCTGTGGCATCAAATCTAAAATCTAGAATCTAAAATCTAAAATCGACTGACCGCGCCCTTGCTAAAATTAGTTGAGACCTAACCAGGCCAGCAACCCCTGCCCTGTGACATACTCGATAATTAAAGTTAGGGAAAAACCGATCATCGCGGCTCGACCGTTCAGGCGTTCCGCGTAGCTGTTGAAGCCAAACTTTGGTTGTTCCAGTTTGGGAGTGACGGTAGGTTGTAGTTGTGTCATTGCTTTGGATACCTTGCGATCGACGCTAGTGAAATCGAATGTTAGTTACAAATCTTAAACATTTCTACTTCCATTATAAGGAGAGTTAACCGCCATCAACCGTCCCTGCTAAAAAAAAACTGCTGCCAATTAAAGCCACTCAATTATATCCGCTCAAAATATGACTAATCAGTTAGATAACGATAAGCTTCCGGTAGCTGCACAGCGAGTTGCCTTTGCCCTTCGGACAGCAGGCTGGGTGTGCTTCTGGGTGCAGTCAGTGCTGGCGGTGGTAGCGACGATTATTTTGCTCTTTGCCATCCCCTTTGCTATCCCGAGCGCCACTGCGCCTGGAAGTTCAACCAGTGCCGGCACCGGCGGCGGCGTCTTTTTTGCTCTTTGCGGGCTGGCAGTGCTCGGTTACAGCGTGTATCGCGCTTTCCGTTTCACCCGCTTGTCGAGAGAATTGCGATCGCCCGCCAACGCTGTCCGCCCCAAAAAAGCAGACACGATCAAACAAGTGCAGTTGACACTGATGAGCAACTTATTAGGAATGCTGCTGACACTGATCGGTGCAGAAGCTATCAGCGGCACGCTGTTAGCCAAATCTTTAGCTCAGCCGCAAGCTTTGTTCGGTGCGGCAGTAGATTTCAGCAGATTTATTCAGCCTTTAGACATATTTGTGGTGCTAGCCAATACTCACGCGACTGTTGCCCACTTTGTCGGGATTATCGGTGCTCTTTGGTTGCTCGATCGCATTCACAAGCAGTAGTCTTGGGGAATTGGGCATGGGGAATTGGGCATTGGGCATGGGGCATGGGGCATGGGGCATGGGGCATGGGGCATGGGCAGGAGTGGGAATTGGTTATTAGTTATTGGTTATTGGTTATTGGTTATTAGTTATTGGTTATTGGTTATTTGTGAGGGCCTACTAATGCCCTCTTTGCCCTCTTTGCCCTCTTTGCCCTCTTTGGCCAATGCCCCATGCCCTGTTTGCCCCATGCCCTGTTTGCCCAATGCCCCATGCCCCATGCCCCATGCCCACTATCCCCCAACTGACATCCGGAATCACTGCCAAGCTTTAGAAGAACGTACTCAGATACCTTCTAGCAAGACAACACAAACATCATGGCACTGAAACCCGAGGCTTATTTTGGGGTGACAGATCACGCAACTATTGAAATTTCTCAAGAAAGTTTTCGTTCTGTTCTCGGTCAAATAGAAGCTGAACTCCTCTGTAGCGACACCTACAGCCAAGCTCTAGCTAGCTTGCAAACCATGTTGGGCGAAGCAGCATCTGCTGCCGAAATTTTAATTAGAGCAGTTAGCAGAGAAGCAGTCAAGCTCGCATTCGATCGATTTGGCAAACCAAACAAAACGGAAATGCAAGTCGTCCAAGAGAGTGTCGCGGCTCCAAGTGACACCGCATCCTATGTTAGAGAAGAAGAGCCACCAGTACCTGCTCCTGTTTTCTATTGGCGCAGTGCTGCTGTGGAAGCTCCTGTTACAACAGAGTCCGAGACTGAAAATTGCGATCGAGATTCTAACACTTTAGAAGAAAACAAAGAAGCGCTCAAAGACGAAATTAAAGTCGATTCGGCTGCACCTGCAACTGTCATCGCCCCCGCTAAATCCTTCCCAGGGTTTGGTTTTCCCAAGAAGGAGAAAAAACTTACCAAGGAAGAGGAAGCAGCTTTAGCAGTTCAAGAGCGAGAAGAGTGCCTGCGGGAGTTGGGTAGAGAGTTGCGTAAGGGACGGCAAATTCGATCGCTATCCCTCCAGCAACTCCACAGTCAAACTCTCGTGCCGCTGCACCACATCGAAGCGATCGAAAATGGGGAAATCGACAAACTGCCCCAAGATATTTACGTTAGAGGTTTTATCCGCAGATTGGGCGACGCCTTAGGGCTAGACGGCACCGCGATGGCGAATGCTTTGCCAAAACCCGCTCCGAGTCCAATAATTCCCAGTACCTATTTGTCTGCTTCCAACTCCGACTCCGGCGAAGGCTTTCAAATGAGTCCGGTGCATTTGTACATCGGCTACACTGCTTTGATGGCTGGGGCGATAGGGGGTGTGGGTTGGTTGTCGCAGCAACCCGTTGTACCTGGGGCCAATGCAGTGGAGCCACAGGTGACACCGCCCGCTTCTGTTGCACCGTCTCCAAAAAGCCAAGAAAAAGCGCCTCAACCGGGCTTGAAGAAGTCTAAGAGTCACGGGGGCATGATTATGGGGGCTGACATGGCACCGCCGGAGGTGATTTTTGGTTAGAGTGCTACACGCGATTGCGATCGGTTGTCATTGGCAGGAGCGAAGCAATCGCAGTATCTTTTGTTGGCAGGGTTTTGCCGATCGAACTTTCTTGTCTAAATTGGACTGGGTGAGAGTGTGTCGGGCGATCGATCGTCCGACAAGACTCTTGGCGCAGTTGAACTCCCAAACAGAGTTTCGGAGTTCACCCACATGGGATACACAGCTTGAAGACATGAGTTGTGGAGAACAATCGCGGTTGAGATTTTAAGTTCAATCCCTCACCTTGAACTATCTGTGGAGTCAAAACTCAAAACTCAAATCTCAAATCGCTCAGCCTTGCACCCAAAGTGAATTTTCAAGTACATCAGGAAACCCAATATGTGCGATAAACTATCTATTTGACCAGTCCTAAAAGAGGTTTCCGATAAGATGAGTTCACCAGCCACCGCTGCTTCCTCCGATATCGAGCCGCTATCGACTCAGGCACAAACAGTCACGAGTTTGACTGTATCGCACAGTGCTTTGGTAGCTGCTGCTCAAGTGCCACAAAAATCTTGGACAATAGAAGATAGCGAGAAACTGTACCGAATTCAAGGTTGGGGCGAACCCTATTTTTCGATTAATGCCGCCGGTCACGTTACAGTCTCTCCCAAGGGCGATCGCGGCGGTTCCCTCGACTTGTGCGAACTGGTAGAATCGCTCAAACAGCGAAATTTGGCTTTGCCGCTGCTAATTCGATTTTCTGATATTTTGGAAGACCGGATCGATCGCCTAAATTCCTGTTTTGCCAGAGCAATCGCCCGCTACAATTACAAAAATGTCTATCGCGGTGTTTTTCCAGTCAAATGCAACCAGCACCGACAATTAATTCAAGATTTGGTGCGTTTCGGTCAACCCCATCACTTCGGACTGGAAGCCGGATCGAAACCAGAATTAATGATTGCTTTGGCGACCTTAAAAACTCCAGGGGCTTTGTTAATTTGTAATGGTTATAAAGACCGCGAATACATAGAAACCGCGATTTTAGCGCAGCGGCTCGGTCAAACTTCGGTAATTGTGCTGGAGCAAATTGAGGAAGTAGAACTCGCAATCGCCGCGAGCATTGCATTAGGAATTAAACCGGTTTTGGGAGTGCGAGCCAAACTCACTACCAAAGGCGTTGGCCGCTGGGGAGGTTCCACGGGCGATCGGGCAAAATTTGGCTTGACAATTCCTGAAATTATCCGCGCAGTCAACGAACTAGAAAAAGCTGGAATGCTCGACTGTTTGCAGTTACTGCACTTCCACATCGGCTCTCAAATTTCCTCAATTAGCGTCATCAAAGATGCCATTCGAGAAGCCAGCCACATCTATGTAGAATTGGCTAAATTGGGAGCTAACATGAAATATTTGGACGTAGGGGGCGGGCTCGGCGTTGACTACGACGGCTCTAAAACCAACTTCCACGCTTCCAAAAACTACAATATGCAAAACTACGCCAACGACGTAGTAGCGGGAGTCAAAGATGCCTGTGACGAGCGGAAAATTCCTGTGCCAATTATCATTAGCGAAAGCGGGCGGGCGATCGCATCTCACCAATCAGTCCTAGTTTTTGACGTACTCGGAACTAGCGATGTCCCCAGAGAAGTACCAGAACCAGTAGACGAAAACGCCCACCAAATTCCGCGCAATCTCTACGAAATTTACCAATCTATCACTCCCGAAAATTACCAAGAAGTCTATCACGATGCTATCCAATTCAAGGAAGAAGCAGTCAGTTTATTTAACTTAGGCTATCTAGGAATTGCGGAACGGGCGAAAACCGAACAGTTGTACTGGGCTTGCTGCGATAAAATACAGACAATCGCGCGGCAAAAAGACTATGTATCGGAAGATTTGGAAGACTTAGAAAAGGTGATGGCGTCCATTTATTACATCAACTTATCTGTTTTCCAGTCAGTGCCAGACAGTTGGGCTATTAACCAATTGTTTCCTATTATGCCAATTAACCGGCTCGATGAAGAACCGACTCAGCGCGGTATTTTAGCAGATCTCACCTGCGACAGCGACGGCAAAATCGACCAATTTATTGATTTGCGAGATGTCAAGTCAGTTCTGGAACTGCATACAATCAAACCTGGAGAACCTTACTATTTAGCGCTGTTTTTGGGAGGTGCTTATCAAGAAATTATGGGCAACCTTCACAACTTATTCGGCGATGCAAATACGGTTCACATTCAGCTAACTCCTTCGGGATATCATATTGAACACGTTGTGAAGGGAGACACGATGAAAGAAGTTCTCAGCTACGTACAGTACGATGCAGAAAGTTTGGTTGAAAGCATCCGCCGTCAGACAGAATCTGCTTTGCAGCAAAATAAAATTACTCTTTCGGAGGCTCAACTTTTACTGCAAAATTACGAGCGGAGTCTCACCCAATATACTTATTTGCAGTCCTAATCAGTTGGCATTTGGCAGTTGGCAGTTGGCAGTTGGCAGTTGGCATTAGTCATTAGTCATTAGGAGTGCTGTCTCCGCTCGCGAACCTCATCCAAGGTCATTAGTCATTAGTTGATAACTGATGACTAATGACTTATTAGGTAGAGTGCAAACGAAGAACTTTAGCAATTAGCAATTAGCAATTACCAATTACCAATTAGCAATTACCAATTAGCAATTACCAATTACCAATTAGCAATTACCAATTACCAATTACCAATTACCAATTACCAATTACCAATTACCAATTCCCAATTCCCAATTACCAATTAGTCAGCAGTGCTGAGAATATCTGCGATCGCCCGTCGCTCTTCTCCTAGTATATTTGGTAACACTTGACGGGCATCAGTAATCAGCCAATCGAGAGCCGCCGCTTGCAAATCGATCGCCGCCCCGGTTTTGTCAACGCAGTAGCGCCCGAACACCAGTTTGTCAACCAACCGCACCTCTGGCCCCAAACGGGAATACTCAAAGATCACGCTGTTTTCTACAGTCGCCCCGCTGCAAAGCCAACAATTCGGGCCGATCATTGTCGGGCCGACAATTTTGGCTCCGTCTTCAATTTTCGTCATCGCACCAATGTAAACAGGCCCGGTAATATCAACCTTGTCCCAGTTGACAGCTACATTCAAACCAGCGTAAACGCCGGGGCGCACTTCAATTCCTGGAATCGAAACATTTTTAATTTCTCCCAACAGCACGCTCTGAATTGCTCGCCAATAATCAGGAACTTTCCCGATATCTACCCACTCAAAGTCCATGCTAATTCCGTAAAAAGGCGCACCTGCTGCTACTAGGGCGGGAAATAACTGCGAACCGATATCATATTCCATATCATGGGGAATATAATTGAATATTTCCGGTTCAAAAATATAAATACCAGTGTTGATGTCGGTACTCAGAGCTTCCTCTACAGAAGGTTTTTCTTGGAAATCTTTAATTCTGCCAGAATCGTCTGTTACCACTACTCCGTAACTGGGAACCTCATCGCGGGGAACAGATTTCATTACAATAGTAGCGATCGCCCCTTTTTCTCGGTGCCACTTCACAGCAGCAGTCAAGTCCAAGTCAATCAAAGCGTCGCCGCACAGCACCACAAAAGTATCGTCAAAAAACGGTGAGAAGTCCTGAATTCGCCTCATACCGCCAGCCGAACCGACGGCTTCTCCAATCATTTGTCCGTCTTCAATTCGCCCTTCAAAAGAATAGCCAATTTGTACCCCAAACTTTTGACCGTCGCGGAAGTAGTTTTCAATTACGTCGGCCAAGTGGGAAACATTGACCATAATCTGGTCAAATCCGTGCTGGCGGAGCAATTCAACCAAAAACTCCATCACAGGCTTTTGCAGGATGGGAATCATCGGTTTTGGTGTCGTGTGAGTAATGGGACGGACGCGAGTGCCTTTACCGGCCGCCAGAATCATCGCTTTCATGATTAACTTCCTCAACCCTCTGTTAATTGATATCAACTCAACAATTAGATGCTAGCGGTTGCGACCTTTATCGATCGCAGCACCATCATAACCCCGCCCAAAAACGGGTATAATTTTCCGACGCGAGCGTTCGGATCGATTTCAAAATTTTAGACGCTAGTTCAAGCTCTCAGATTTACTGCGCTGCGAGTAAATCTAAAATCTAAAATCTAAAATCTAAAATCTAAAATCGACTGACCTGTTTATAGGCGATATCCTACCAGGCTATCAATCATTTATCCGGAATTTGCCTGGATTTAACCAACCAGGAATCAGAAATCAGAAATAATCTCAAGTCCGGTTGAATGTACCTAAAAGTCCTCTACAGGCAGGTTCGTCCGGAAGTCAAGAGTTCCAAGGACTGGTAAACCGGCCCCATAAGCCTATCTGATGCAGATCCAAGCTCAAAGCGCCCGGATTTTGAGGTCTTGGTAAAACTCCTCTTGAAGCAACTCTACTTTAGACTGAGCCGAGAGCAGCAACAACGCCCAAAAAACACCCACGCGGTCATAATTTGGTAAATGAACTTCCTCAGTCGATAGCGGGGGGTCGGGGTGGACAGATGAGTTAAAACCGTGATGGTGCCAGAGTTCCAGCAATTTGTCCAAGTCGAGCCAACCCTCATCAATTTCCTGGCCCCGTTCTGCCAGAAATCGATCGAGCTCGCTAGCAGTTTCCACGAGATTTTCTTGGTGAGCTAGCTCAAAGATAGCTTGGGCAGCTTGCGATCGCATTTTTGAAGTCGGGCGGCGCCGAGGAGCAACTGTCTGCTCCATTGCTGCTTTCATGAGCTGCAATTGCTCGATTAGTTCTGGGAGAGTTACCGGGCGTTTTTGTGGGAGTTGAGCTACACCGCGACGGCGCAGTTGTCGCTCCAGATGCTGCGGCAAATGTCGCCCTCCTGAGTGCTCTGTGTCTTCGAGGGCTGCTTCGTCCAATTCGGGATTCGGCGGGGGTTCACAGAGGACAATACTTTCTGCTTTGAGCAAAACCAGCATTGAAGCGTACAAAAACGCTTGGCCGGAGTGGGACAAATCGGAGAAATCCGAACTCTGATCGGCATCAGAGGCGTTGGTCAGCTTGCTCAAACATCGATCGAACACTTCAATTACCTTAACGTCCCAAGGATCGATTTCTCCCCGTTCTGCTAAATCAATTAAAATTGCGATCCCCTCAGAAATCGTTTCTAAACCATCTTGGTCTCTGGAAACAACCATTCGATTTTAGATTTTAGGTTTTAGATTTTAGATTTAGGGCTGATACACTCACCCGCCAATAAATCGGGTTTTTCAACCGAAATTGAGGGTTTTAATCAATCCAATAGGCTTGGGTTGTTCTCAGACAAACCGTATTAGTTTCTAGCCAACCGTGGGTACAGAAATGAGATTTGAGATTTTCCATCGCCACAAACCAGATAGAAACTGGGTGCATCTGAGTTTTGAAAATATGTTTGTAGGGGCGAAGCATGACCTCCGTGAATATGAGATTATAACTAATAACTTATATGCGGTCATGCTTCGCCCTCTTCTAAAGTGAGATGCACCCGAATAACTCAATTTAATTGCCAGATACATTATTTAACCAGCTTTGACCTCGGCTGCTGCTGTTCCTAAACTTGTCAGTTCTGCACTTTCTAACAAAGGTTGTTTTGCTTCTACTTCTGCTTTATAGCGTTCGATATCTTGTTGTAACTCCTGAATTTGCTGCTCTTTTTCGCGAACTTGGCGGATTTCTTGGCGAGAGGCGAGGGTTCGCTGCATTCTCGACCACAAACTGAACAGCCACGCTAAAACAGCTCCCAATCCTGTCGCTACAATTAGTTCTACGCACAGCGGGGCTTTAACTTGGACGCCTTTAATAATTTGAACGGTGGTCGGCTCTGTATTTTCGATGCTGAACAATACTAGAGCCAAGCAAATCAGAAAGATGAAGAAGAAATTTAGCGATCGCATTTTCTCTGTTCCTAATTCTCAATTTGGGTCAAGCAAATTCTTTGCTATTTGTCAACTAACTATTTTTTAGTAGATGCTGGCTGTTTGTTTAATAATATCAAGTCTGGTCAATTAATCATTGTATCCGGCGACTCAATTGATAAAAAATCCGATCGCATCTTGATAATTCTCCCTTGGATGACCAAAAGTTCAGTCATCCAACTGCGACCTCCAACTGAGAAACATATTTAGGCTTGACCGATGTTTTGCTGTTTTTTACCGATTAAGAGGGCTGGCAATATTTGATATTTTACAGCAATGCCCGCCGCCACAAATAAGGCAATAATCAGCGCCCCAATTCCTACGGGACTTGGAATCCAGAATGTCGCCTCCAAATAGTTGACTTCTCCAGGTTTCAGCTTCCACACTAACTGCTTTCCCTGCTGATAGCTTTGGGGAACCAGCGCACCGGCGACATTCGTTTCAATATTTTCGGCACCCCAAGGCGTGTTCAAGCTAAAGTCTAGCTCCAAAAGTCCCCCCGGATTCAGCAGAGGACTGCCGTTTGAGGAAACCAGAGCCAGAGAGCGCAAATCCAATTCCAAACTTAACCGATTTCGCAGCACCAATAACAAATTATTCTGCTTGACACTCAGGTGAGATTCAAACTTGGGCAAATCGGTTTCTAGGGGACTTGCGACGCGAGATTTGGCAGTTTGTGCGATCGGATTGTAAAATTGGTTGAACTTGTCTTCTAATTCGGCTCCATTATTGAATGGAATCGTCACTATAACTTCTCTCTCAGAAAGCCGTTTAGTTTTTCCGTCGAGCAATCTCGCCCGCTTCTCTACACTTTTCAACCAATCTCCAACTGTTTCGCTGCTGAAGCTTGTCAACCTTTCCCCCAGTTTAATGTGCTGCACCATTGCGCCGTGAGTTTGACTGTCAAAGTTGACTCCGACATCGTACTGAACGCATCCAGTCACTAAATTTAAAATGCAAAAAACCAAAGGTAAAAGAAAGAAAAAGTGCTTTTTCTTCTTCCCAGTTCCATCCTTGACATTTTGCTCTTTCATGGTACCTTTTTCCCTATTTTTTCCTATTTGCATGAATTAGCAAAGCCAGGTTTGTAGTGAGGACTTCAGTCCTTCTTGACTCAACTAAGATAAGAGGACTAAAGTCCTCACTACAAACCTATTTTATAGCAGTCGATTGGTGACAGAAACAGTTTTTTTTGTGGCTGTGTCGGAGTCACCTGAAATTAACCGCACTGAACTTATTGCCTCGAAGCTACACCCAACTGTTGAAACAGCATACTCGGTAAATATGCTCCACCGCCTACCCATTCGGCTTCGCTGCTTAAATCTGCCAAATTTTTAAAGGCTTCAAAAATACTGCCTGCCACCATTGTATTCTTGACGCGACCGACAATTTTGCCTTTTTCTACTTTATAGCCTAAGTCCAAGTTGACAGAAAATTCGCCAGCTAACTGATTGGACTGACCGGCACCTAAAACTTGTTCTACTATGAGACCTTCATCCATGCTAGCAATCAAGTCTTGGGTGCTGGTGTTTCCTGGGGAAATGCAGAAGTTGGTCAAGTTTGGGCCCGGGCGAGACAATCCGCCACGAAAACCGTTGCCAGTCGATCGTACACCGGCGCGAGCAGCCCACCTGCGATCCCAATAAAATCCGGTGACAGTTCCTTTGTCAATTAAGACTTTGCGGGTGGTGGGGGTTCCTTCGTCGTCAAAGGGACAAGCAGATGGGCCCAAAGTGGGGTCTTCAAAAAAGGTGAAGCGTTCGTCAAATAAGGTTTCGCCGATTTTGTCGGCTAGGGGAGAGGCTTTTTGAACTACTGCTTGACCTGAAAGGATGGTATCAAAGAGGCCTCCGAGGGTGCTGGCGGCGGCTCTGGGGGTAAATAATACTGGGTAGGAACCGCTGGCGATGGTGGCTGAATGTTCGGCGAGGCGGTATTTTTCGAGGAGTGATTGCAGGATGCTGTTGGTGTCGAGGGGTCGATCGCGCGCTACGTCGTAACTGTATGCTTGCATAAAGTCTTCTCCTACTACCAAATTGCCTGCGATCGTCCCGCTGACTATTTGGCTGCTTCTTTCGGCATACACGTCTTGCGTCGTGGCAATTTTCACGCGGCCGTGGCGGACGTGAAAGCCGACATCTACCATAATATCGGGATTGTAGGCGTGGACTTGCTCGATGAGGTTTTTGCCATTTTCGACTAATTCGGCTGTTGTGGGCGGAGTATAGGTGGTTTCCGGGCCTTTTAGGTGGAAGTCGGAAGCCAGTTCAAATTCTGCGGGGTCGCCGATTTCGGCGGTTTGAATGGCTGCATCGACTAAATCGTCTATCCGGGTTAAATCGGTGGAACTAGCAAAGCCGATTTTGCCATTGTAAATCAGCCGGAGTGCTACGCCTCGGAGGGCTTTGGTTTGGAGGGATTTGAGGCGATTGTTCTCAAATTCGATCGGCGTGTCTTGACTGGACAGATAGTATACTTCAGCGGCATCCGCTCGCTGACTTGCCAATTTCAAAATCTGCTCTATGGTTGAATCGCTCACAATAATCGCCTTTCTGGTTTGGTCTTTATTTTATTTTAGCGATTTTGGGTGTGGCCAGAAACCGGGTTTCTAAATCCCGCACGCCTAGTCGAAGAAACCGGGTTTCTACGAGATTTTACGCATCCTCACGAGATATTCGCGAGAAACCGGGTTTCTAAATCGCGCGCGCAAACTTACGATCGATCTCCAGCCATCTGCTGAACTCTAGCAATAATTTCGTTCACTGTCTCCACGTCGGGCGATCGCAAATGCTGTAAAATCTCCAAAGATTGCTGTAAATAATTGAAAGCTTGGTCAAAATATCCCTGCTTTGCTAACAACTGTCCAAGCATTGCGAAAGTAGCAGTTGTTCCTTGCAAAAACTTAGAAACCGGGTTTTTCGCGAATCTACCGGCTACAGCGAAGTATTGTCAGAAAATTCTGGTTTCTGGACATCCACGCGTCAAAACTTAGAAATTGGGTTTTTCGCGAATCTGTCGGCTACAGCGAAGTATTAGATAAAAACCAGGTTTCTCGATACCCGCGCGTCAAGCCGAAGTTCATTCCTCTATAATTGTAATTCGCACTGTTGAAAAACATAGTTAACCGCTGCAAACAGTCGCTCTAAGTCCTGAATTGTATAGAAAACTTTATTTTGAGTAAACATTTCTAATTTGAGCTTGCCAAATTGCCACATTGCCCCATTAGAAACAATCCCAAAGATAGTTTGTTCTGGTTCATTGTTCAGTCGCTGCACAGCGATCGTTGCTGCTAAACACTGCCCCCATCCTTCATCAAAGGCGCTCTCTTTCTTGGCTTCAACTAAGATGAAATAGGGCTTATCAAAAACTACTGTCCCAAGGCTGGAGCGCTTTGCCAATATATAATCTGGAATCCCTGACAAATTTTCATTGTAGACTAAGGTTTGGTGACTCCAGAGGAGGAAATTACTGCGATAAATTTTCCAAACTTCTTTCAAAACTGGATAAATGATATTTTCACAAATGGCGATTTCCGAGTTGTCAAATACTCCGTCATTGAAAATCAGTTCTAATTCATTCCGAAAAATGTCGCTGACTGCAAATTCTGTTTCGACAATGAAGTTATCCCGCAGGTAATTAATCTGGAATTCCTTGGCGACGGCGCTGATGCTTTTATAACTGCTAAAAGGCATTGCTTAACTT